>NZ_JBTOPV010000006.1:0-127663 GCF_055284355.1 Pseudomonas sp. HP_01
CACGCGGATGCTTTAGTGGGACTGGCTTTAGCCGGGAAGAGGCCAGTGCAGGCACCGTCACCTTTGCGGTGTAACCACTGACGCTTTCCCGGCTAAAGCCGGTCCCACAAGCTGGCGTTCCAGCCAGTCCCATTGAATGCACGCGGATGCTTTAGTGGGACTGGCTTTAGCCGGGAAGAGGCCAGTGCAGGCACCGTCACCTTTGCGGTGTAACCACTGACGCTTTCCCGGCTAAAGCCGGTCCCACAAGTCGGCGTTCCATCCGGTCCTACTGCGCTGTGCGCCCTTCGGCCTTCACCGCCGCGCGAATCGCCTCCAGCAGCATCTGGCACGCCGGGTTGTCGTTGTCAGACCGCCAGACAAGGTGCAGCTCGCTCTGCACCCCTTCACCCAGATCGATGTCGCGAAACGTCACGCCCTTGAACACCACATTGGTGGCGCAACGCGGCACCAGCGCCAGGCCCATGCCGGCATTCACCAGCGCCAGAATGGTCAGCGACGAACCCAGCCACTGCACGTACTCGGGCGCCACTTGCGCCGAGCGAAACATGCCGGTGAGCAATTCGTTGAACGGCGGGTAAGCCGAGTGCGAGTACATCAGGAAGGGCTGAGCGTCGAGGTCCTGCACGCTGATGTGCTCGGCGTTCGCCAGCGGATGACTGCTGGGCACGGCCAGCACGAACGGCTCGCGCACCAGGCATTCGGTTTCATAACCGGGCTGCAGCAGCGGCGCGCGCACGATGCCCAGATCGATGCGCCGGGCGCGCAGGGCTTCGTGTTGCTGATAGGTATTGAGCTCAGTCAGGGAGATTTTCACGTGGGGCTGGTTCTGCCGGGCCTCGGCGATGACCCGTGGCAGAAACTCGTACACCGCGCTGCCGACGAAGCTGATGGTCACCGAGCCGATGTCGCCTTCGGCAAAGCGTCGCGCCGCGATAGCGGCCTGATGCGCGCGCTCCAGCAGCGTCTGCGCTTCGATGAAAAACGCCCGACCCGCTGCGGTCAACGCGACGCTGCGGGTGTTGCGGTTGAACAGCTGAACGCCCAGCGAATGCTCCAGCAGCTGGATCTGCCGACTGAGGGGCGGCTGGGTCATGTTCAGACGTTCGGCAGCCCGGCGGAAGTTGAGTTCGGTGGCGACGGTGGTGAAGCAGCGCAGTTGGGCAAGCTCGAACATTGATCTATTCCGGGTATCAATCAACAGTCAATCTAGATTAGACGGGAACAATGTGCCGGTCCATGATCGGTTCACTACCTGCATTTCCCACGCTCATCCCAAAAAAAATACAAAGACCGGGAGTCGCACCTTGAACCGCACCGTTCCCATCAGTGAACCCCTTCACAGCGCAGATCCCACCGTACTGGCCCGCGCGGCCGCAAAAGTGAAGCGCCATGTGTTGCCGTTGTTCGTGATCATGTTCATCGTCAACTACATCGACCGCGTCAACATCGGCTTCGTCCGCAGCCACATGGAAACCGATCTGGGCATTGGCGCTGCAGCTTACGGGCTCGGCGCCGGTTTGTTCTTCGTCGGCTACGCGCTGTTCGAAGTCCCGTCGAACATGCTCCTGCAACGGTTCGGCGCCCGCGCCTGGCTGACGCGCATCATGTTCACCTGGGGCGCAGCGGCGATGGCGATGGCCTTCGTGCGCGGCGAAACCAGCTTCTATGTGCTGCGCTTCATCCTCGGCGCGGCAGAAGCGGGGTTCTTCCCGGGCATCATTTATTACTTCACCCAGTGGCTGCCTTCCAGCGAACGCGGCAAGGCCATGGCCATCTTTCTCAGCGGCTCGGCCATTGCGTCGGTGATCTCCGGGCCGGTGTCCGGCGCCTTGCTCGGCGTCAGCGGCATGAACCTGCACGGCTGGCAGTGGATGTTCATCATCGAAGGCTTCGCCTCCATCGCATTGTGCGGCTTCGTCTGGTTCTGGCTGCAGTCCCACCCTCGCGAGGCGAAATGGCTGAGCGAAGAAGAGAAGGGCGCATTGATCAGCGCCATCGACGCCGAACAGCGCGCCCGGGAAGCGGCGCAAGTGGTCAAGCCGTCGATCTTCAAGCTGCTCGCCGACCGGCAGATCATGCTGTTTTGCTTCATCTACTTTTCCGTGGCCCTGACCATCTACGGCGCGACGTTCTGGTTGCCGAGCATGATCAAGAAGATGGGCAGCCTCACCGATTTCGAAGTCGGCCTGTTCAATTCGATCCCGTGGATCATCTCGATCATCGCCATGTACGGCTTCGCGGCGTTGGCCGCACGGTTCAAGCATCAACAGGCGTGGGTCGCGGTGACGCTGGTGATTGCTGCCTGCGGGATGTTCATGTCCACCGTCGGCGGGCCGATCTTCGCCTTCGTTGCGATCTGTTTTGCGGCCATCGGTTTCAAGGCGGCGTCGGCGCTGTTCTGGCCCATTCCCCAAGGCTATCTGGACGCGCGCGTCGCAGCGGCGGTGATTGCGCTGATCAATTCCATCGGCAACCTCGGCGGCTTCGTGGCGCCCACCGCATTCGGCTTTCTGGAGCAAAAAACCGGCTCAATTCAAGGCGGCATGTACGGTCTGGCGCTGACCTCGCTGGTGGCGGCCGTGGTGATCTTCTTCGCCCGCACCACGCCCAAAGGCGACCCGCATCGCCCAAAGCCTGAAGACGCTGGGCCGCTGCACGCATCCACCTCGCTCAGCTCAACGTCAAGCGTTAAACCCTAGCCTCACACCCTGATTGACCGGGAGAAGTCATTTGAAAATCACACGCGTCACCGTCACCCCGATTGCCTTCCGCGATCCGCCGTTGCTCAACGCCAGCGGCATCCACGAGCCGTTTGCCCTGCGCTCGATCATCGAGGTAGAAACCGACAACGGCTACCTCGGCCTCGGCGAAAGCTACGGCGATGCGCCGGCCCTGGCGATTCAACAGCAGTTGCAGAGTCAGTTGATCGGCATGGACCCGTTCAACCTCAACCAACTGCGGGCGGTGGTTAAAGCCACGGTGGCGGCTAACAAACCCACTTCGGTAGCGGGTGCTGAATTGGCGCCGGGCTCCCACGCCAGCAAAGCGGTGAGCAATGCCTACTCGGCGTTTGAAGTCGCCTTTCTGGATGTGCAGGCGCGCTCGATGAATCTGCCGCTGGTTGACCTGCTCGGCGGTGCCGTTCGCGACCGCGTGCCGTTCAGTGCGTACCTGTTCTTCAAATATGCCCAACACGCGGACTCGCCCTACGCGCCAGACAGCTGGGGAGAAGCGCTAAGTGAAGAACAGATCGTCGCCCAGGCGCGGCGGATGATCGACGCGTATGGCTTCAAAAGCATCAAGCTCAAAGCAGGGGCGCTGGACCCGGAACACGAGGTGTCGTGCATCAAGGCGCTGAAAAAGGCCTTTCCGGGCTATCCGCTGCGCATCGACCCGAACGGCAACTGGTCCCTGGAGACCTCGATCCGCATGGCCGAACTGCTCGGCGACGACCTGCAATACTACGAAGACCCGACCCCCGGGCTGGAAGGCATGGCCGAACTGCATAAGCGTACCGGCCTGCCGCTGGCGACCAACATGGTCGTCACCGACTTCGACGAATTCCGCCGCAGCGTCGCGCTGAACAGCGTGCAGATCGTCCTCGCCGACCACCATTACTGGGGCGGCCTGCGCGACACCCAGGCGCTGGCAAAAATGTGCGACACCTTCGGCCTCGGCGTTTCCATGCACTCCAACTCCCACCTGGGCATCAGCCTCATGGCCATGACCCACGTCGCCGCCGCCGTCCCCAACCTCGACTTCGCCTGCGACACCCACTACCCGTGGCAAGAACCGGACGAAGAAGTCATCAAAGGCGGCAAACTGCCCATCATCGACGGCTGCGTCCACCTCACCCGCGAGCCCGGGCTGGGCCTTGAACTGGACTACGACCAACTGGGCAAACTCAACGACCAGTTTCTAACGTGCGGCATTCGCCAGCGGGACGATGTGCGGCAGATGCAGAAATACAAACCGGAGTGGAAGGCGGTGAAGCCGAGGTATTGAGGTGGGGGTGGGAGCTATCAGCGGGCATGAGGCCGAAACGCGGGATGACGCGAAGCGTCACGGGATGCATGCCCACGCGGAGCGTGGGTACGATCAGCGTTGGGCAGCGAAATTCCCGTTGCCCATACCGGCCTCTTCCCGGCTAAAGCCGGTCCCACTAAAAAGCAACGCGTGCAGTCAGTGGGACCGGCTTCAGCCGGGAAGCTTTTGCTTTGCTTTTGATCTGCTCTTGATCTGCTTTTGATCTGCTCTTGATCTGCTTTTGCTTTGCTTTTGACCTGCTTTTGATCTTCCTGCGCAGAAGGTCCAGGCACCGCCAATCGCGACTTTGGTGCAGGCCGAACGTAGACGACGCGGAGTGGGCCGAGCCGCATGGATGCGGCGAGAGCGCCGTCAGGACATGGATGTCCGTTCGGCGCGGGCCCACGGAGTGTCGTCGGAGTGAGGGTATTCCGACGAAGGAGGAACCCAACCAGGAGCAAGCACCCTTGGTTACTTGGGGTGCTTTTCCAAGTAACTCGCCGAAGGCGAAAACGAGGCCGTTAGGCCGACGCCGTTGATTCTGGCGCCCGCAACCGCAAAACCCGGGCCCCGTCAAACGGATCAACCAACCAATGCCCCCGCACGCCAAAAACCTCACCCAATAGCGCCGGCGACAACACATCAAAGGGCGACCCCAACGCCACCAACCGCCCACCATCCATCACCGCCAGACGATCACACCCCAACGCCTGATTCAAATCATGCAACGCCACCACCGTCGTCACCGGCAAATCCTGCACCAACCGCAAAATCGACAACTGCTGCTGAATATCCAGATGATTCGTCGGCTCATCCAGCAACAACACCTGCGGCCGCTGCGCCAAAGCCCGTGCAATATGCCCACGCTGCTGCTCCCCACCCGACAACGTATGCCACGCCCGATGCGCCAGGTGCTGCAAACTCACATCCGCAATCGCCTGCGCCACAATCCGGTCATCGTCGTCGCCCCACGGCGCCAGCGCCGACAGCCACGGCGTACGCCCCAGCTCAACCGCCTGCAACAAACTGATCGAATCGCCGGTCTGCGCATGCTGCTCCACCACCGCCACCTGCCGCGCAATGTCCCGCCGGCTCAGCGCCGACAAGCGCTTCCCGCCCAGGCGAACTTCGCCCTGAGACGGCGCCTGAATCCCCGCCAGCAACTTCAACAGCGTCGACTTCCCCGAGCCATTGGGCCCGACGACCCCCAGGTTTTCCCCCGGCCGAATCGCCAGGCTCACCCCGCTAAGCAGTGGCGCGCCCTTGACCGAGTAACTCAAGTCGCTGCCTTCGAGCATGGCGCCGGGCACCTCCTGACGGGCGCTCATCGAGGACGATTCCCACGGACCAAAATCATCGCGAAGACCGGCGCGCCCGCCAGCGCCGTGATCACCCCGATCGGCAACACCTGACCTTTGATCAACGTGCGCGACAGCACATCGGCGGCGATCATGAACAGCGCGCCGATCAAGGCGCTGAGAGGCAACAACCGCGCATGGCGCACACCGGCCATCAGGCGCACCGCGTGGGGAATCACCAGGCCGACGAAGCCGATGGAGCCGACGATCGACACCATCACCGCCGTCATCAGCGCGGCGGTCAGGATCAGCACGGCCTGCACCCGGCGCACCGGAATGCCCAGTGACGCGGCCGAATCGCTGCCGAACGTGAACGCATCCAGCGCGCGCCGATGCCACAGACACACCAGCAAACCGAGCACCACGACCGGTACCGACAGCGCCACCGACGACCAGCGCACGCCGCTGAGATTGCCCAGCAACCAGAACATGATCCCGCGGGCCTGCTCGGCATTGGCGGACTTGGTGATCAGGAATGACGTCAGGGCGTTGAACAACTGGGACCCGGCGATGCCCGCCAGGATGATCTGGCCGGCAGCGGTCTGGCCCCGAGAGGAGCGGGCGAGCAGGGCAACCAGCGCGAAGGCGGCGATCGCGCCGGCAAACGCGCCGGTGGACAGGGAAATGGTTCCGGCGCCGATGCCGATGATCGCCACCAGCACCGCGCCGGTCGAAGCGCCGGCGGAAATGCCCAGCAAATAGGGATCGGCCAGCGGGTTGCGCAGCAGCGATTGCAAGACCACGCCCGACACCGCCAGCCCTGCGCCGCAGGTGGCGGCCACGATGGCCCGGGTCAGGCGGTAATTCCAGACAATGCCCTCATCGATGGGATCGAGGGGAAAGCCTGCGGCCCACAGCTTGTTGGCCAGCACCTGAACGATCACCGGCAGGCTGATCGACGTCTCGCCGATGGCCACGCCCGCCAGCACCGCCAACGCCAGCAACGCGATGGCCCAGGCGCCATGCCCGAAGATTCGGACGACGCTCGACCGAGGCATGCTGACTGACGTCATTGTGCTTGAGTGGCCTGGGCCAGTTGTTCGATGCCGTCGAACAGGCGCACGCTGGACTCCATGGCGCTGGCGTCCATGATCACGATGCGATTGTGCTTCACCGCATCCATGTTGCGGGTGACCGGGTCAGAGCGGAGGAAGGCCAGCTTCTTCTCGTGATCGTCAGCCGGGAAGCGGCGACGGTCCATGCGCGCGATGACCAGCACGGTCGGGTTAGCCTTGGCGATGGTTTCCCATCCCACGGTCGGCCATTCCTCATCGGAGTCGATGACGTTACGCATGCCGAGGGTGTCGAGCATGAAGTTGGGAATGCCCTTGCGCCCGGCCACGTAGGGGTCGACGTTGAGGTCCGGGCTGGAAAACCAGAACACCGCCGAGACGGGCGGATTGGCGTGGGCTTTTGCCTGCGCCACGGCCTGGGCGAGCCGGTTCTGGTAATCCGTGATCAGCTGCTCGCCACGGCCCTGTACGTCGAAAATCTGCGCCAGCTGACGCAGGCTTTTGTACAGCGTGTCGATGCGGAAGGCTTCGAGGCGCGTGCCGTCGGCGCCGACCCGATTGTTCTTGCCCTCGCAATCGGACGGCAGGATGTACGTCGGAATGCTCAAATCGCGAAACTGCTCGCGGGTGCCGACCGCGCCTTGTGGCCCGACCATCCACTCAAACTGCACCGGGACGAAATCCGGTCGTTTGCCGATCACCGATTCGAAGCTCGGCGCATTGTCGGCGAGGCGCTCGATGCGCTCGTTGAGGGTTTGGTACTGGGGCAGGACGGGGTTGAACCACAGTGACGTGCCGACCACGTTAGGGCCCAGGCCCAGTGCATACAACATCTCGGTGGCGGCCTGGCCGATGGTCACGGTTTTCTGCGGGGCGTGGGGGAAGGTCAACGCTTCGCCGCAGTTGTCCACTGTTAAAGGGTAAACCGTCGACGCCGCGAGCGCGGCGGTGGGCAAGGTCAGCGTGACGAGCAGGGCAGCGAGGCGGCGCAGCGGCATGAACAGCGATCTCCAGAAAGCCTGAATGCATGGCGAAGCAGGCGCTGGAAAGTCCATCCCGACAGGCGCCCCAAAGATAAAGGCGCGCACAGCGTGCGCGAACGACGCACGAACGGGAGTCCTTCCCCGGACACCCCGCCGGTGAATGAATATGCTGGCCGGCAGGTCTCCTGACTGGCGCTTCATCGCTCTGCTTCGGCCTTCCCGGGGTGACCCAGTGGCAAACAGGAAACAGAGCTCAGCGCCTACAGTTGCGGGGACAGTTCCGTTTCAGCGCGAAGGCACGCGCCTGGGGATTCCCTATTAATTCCGAGTGGAAACCGGCGGCGGGGATACTAAACGATTCGGCGGGTGGAGGCGAATGCAGCGGCGGTGTGGCAGAGGCTATTACCTGTGGGAGTGAGCTTGCTCGCGAAGAGGCCGGCACATTCGCTAAATCTTCAGCGGCCGGGATGCAGTCTTCGCGAGCAAGCTCGCCCCCACAGGTTATACGTTCGCCTTCAATCTGCGTGTGCTGAACAATGGGCGCCTACTGCTTAAACGGCCAACCGACGATCTTCTTCGGCCGTGGCGTGGCGTAGGTCCGTACTTTCGAGGTCTTCAGTCCAAGTCGTACCAACGATTCCGCCAGCGCGACGGCCGCGGTGACGCCATCCACCACGGGCACGCCAGCGCGATCGCGGATCAGTTGATCCAGCCCGGCCATGCCGCCACAGCCCAGGCAGATCACCTCGGCCTTGTCCCGAGTCACCGCTTCGATGGCTTGGTCAACGATCGCCTCGACCGCTCGCTCCGGGAATTCCTCCAACTCCAGCACGCTCATGCCGCTGGCCAGTACCGACGCGCAGCGCTCGTAGACCCCGGCCAGCTTCAGGCGGTCTTCGATCAACGGCACGGTGCGGTCCAGCGTGGTGACTACCGCGTATTTATGCCCTAGCAGCATCGCCAGGCTGGCCGCCGCTTCGGTGATGTCCACCACCGGTACGTCGAGCAATTCCTGCAAGCCTTCGCGGCCATGCTCGCCGTAACCCGCTTGAATCACCGCGTCATAAGGCCCTTCGTAGGACATGACCCGATCCATCACCGCGATGGCGGCCAGATAACTCTCAAAATTGCCTTCCACCGACTCGGCGCCGAAGCGCGGGGTCAGGCCGATGATTTCGGTGCCGGGGGAGGCCACGCTGCGGGCCTGCTCGGCAATGGTCTCGGTCATGGATTCGGTGGTGTTGACGTTGACGATCAGAATTCGCATGGACAGATCTCGCGCAGGAAACAAAGCCGGGCGTCTGGCCCGGCGTCGTTGGGCACGATATCAGTCTTTGCCGGGAACTGGCGCCTGCAGGGCAATGAAGCCCTGATCGCGCATGGCCTGCCAGAAACCATCCGGCACCTGTGCGTTGAGCGCGGTGACGTCTTCGATGATCCGCGAGGGTCGGCTGGCACCCGGAATCACCGCGGCTACCAGCGGATTGGCGAGGACGAACTGCAGTGCTGCGGACTTGATGTCGACCTGATACTGCCGAGCGATTTCCTGAATATGCGCCACTTTGTCGAGCATCGCCTGGGACGCTTCCTGGTATTCGAAATGCTTGCCGCCCACCAGCACGCCGGAGCTGTAAGGGCCGCCGACAACGAACTCGGCATTGTGCTGGCGAGCCTTGTCGAACAGCCGTTGCAGCGGCTGGTCATGATCGAGCAGCGAATAACGGCCGGCCAGCAGAAAGCCATCGGGCTGCGCTTCTTCCAAGTCCAGCGTCAGTTCGCACGGCTCAACGCGGTTGACGCCCAGGCCCCAAGCCTTGATCACGCCTTCTTCGCGCAGGCGGGTGAGGGCGCGGAAAGCCCCGGTGCGTGCGATGTTGAAATGCTCGATCCAGGCATCGCCATGGGCGTCCTGGGCGACGTCGTGGACAAACACGATGTCCAGCCGATCAGTGTTCAAACGCTTCAAGCTCGCTTCAATCGAACGCAGCGTGGCGTCGGCGGAGTAGTCGGTGACGATCTTGTTTTTCAGGCCTTCGGCGAACGGACCGCTGCGGGTCTCGGTGTCGATCTCGTCGGAGATCAGCCGGCCGACTTTGGTGCTCAGGGTGTACTGCTCGCGGGGGACGCCGGCGAGGGCCTTGCCCAGACGCTGTTCGGACAGCCCGGCGCCGTAGATCGGAGCGGTGTCGAAATAGCGAATGCCCTGGTCCCAGGCAGCTTGAACGGTGGCCGCAGCTTCCTCTTCGTCGATGGTGCGAAACATGTTGCCAAGGGGCGCGGAGCCGAAGCCCAGGCGGCCTATGATTTTGTCGTGCAGACTCATGGAAGGTGTCCTGTGGGGTGAAGCGTGTGTGGATGCGCGACGCCTTGCGCCGCATTTGCCGGACTGAAAACAGCGCGATGAAGCCGGCGAGGCTTCTTTACTGACTGTTGATTGGTGCAGGGGTTCTTCCTGGTGGGGACCGGTCTTGTTGCACCTGAGGCGCCTGCTAAGCTCAACGCACCAGACTGAGCCTTTGTCGAACCTACCGAAACGAGAGGAAATCCCATGCAATCTCACTCCCCCGACGCTGCACCCCTTGCACCGCACCCTGAGCATCAGCCAGATGACGAAGACACAGCCTTCGATGCCGACATGGACCCGGGAAACGAAGACCCGGGCTCCCAGTTTGATCGTGACGCCACTGTTCCCCTGATTGATCCGGATAAATAAGGGCGCAGTTCATTACAGATGCACTTCGACCGCCAGCGGCAGGTGATCGGATAAATGCGTCCACGGCCGCGTGCCGAGAATTTTCGGATCGTGGCTGGTGGCGTTGCGCAGGTAGATGCGGTCCAGTCGCAACATCGGGAAACGTGCCGGGTAGGTCTTGGCCAGCCGCCCCTGACTGCGCTCGAAGGCTTCATGCAGGTAGCCACAGCGCTGCAGACGTTTGTTGCCCTGCAGCTGCCAGTCGTTGAAATCGCCGGCGATCACCACCGGGGCGTCTTCGGGCAGGGAGTCGAGCAGGTCGCAGAGCAGATTCAGCTGCAACTGACGGTGGCTTTCCAGCAGACTGAGGTGCACGCAAATCGCGTGGACTTCGGCGTGCCCCGGCACTTGCAGCACGCAATGCAACAGGCCCCGGCGTTCCGGTCCGGTGATCGAGATGTCCAGATTGCGGTAATGCAGGATCGGGTATTTGGACAGCAGCGCGTTGCCGTGGTGGCCGTCGGGGTAAACCGCATTGCGGCCGTAGGCGAAGTCCGTCCACATGCTGTCGGCGAGAAATTCGTAGTGCGGCGTGTCGGGCCAGTCTTCGTACTTGGCGGCATGGCGGTCATGGCCGCCAAGGACTTCCTGGAGAAACACCAGGTCGGCACCGGTGCTGCGCACGGCTTCACGTAACTCCGGCAGGATGAAACGCCGGTTCAGTGCAGTGAAGCCCTTGTGGGTGTTCACGGTCAGCACGCGCAGTTTGTGGACTTCACGCAGCGTGGCCGGGTCTGGAGGGGTAGCGTTCGAGCCAGCGGGATCGGGGGTCACGCCCTCACTCCTGTTCGGGGGATGTGCTATTCCGACCGGGACGCGAGGCGGCAGTTCAGCTTTTGTAGAACCGGCTTCAGCCGATAGATTTCAACCGCCAGTAAGACCTGTTGCAGGATCGCCGGCCTCTTCCCGGCTGAAGCCGGTCCTACTGTCAACGCGTGCGCTCTGTAGGACCGGCTTTAGCCGGGAAGCCTTTATACCGCGCGTCCTCTACACCCGCGTGTCGATCGGCGTCCTGCGCGACAGCACTACCGCCAGCGTCAACGCCGCCACCGACAACAAGGCCGCAAAGAAGAAAATCCAGCCGTAGCCCATGCCCAGCGCCACCGCGCCCATCAGCGGTCCGGCGATGGCCAGCGCCAAATCGAAGAACACTGCATAAGCGCTGAGTCCGGCACCGCGACTGCTGTTGGGTACCTGCTTGATGGCCTCGACGCCCAGCGCGGGATACACCAGCGACAAACCAAAACCGGTCAGCCCGGCGCCGATAAGGGCGAAGGTGGTGTCGGGGGCCAGCCACAGCAGCACCAACCCGAGGGTTTCGACGGTCATGCAGACGATCGCCGAGCGAAAGCCGCCGAAGCGGTTGATCGCATTGATGAACAGCAAACGCGCGACGATGAAACAGATGCCGAACACCGTCAGGCACCAGGCCGCGCCTTCCCAGCCGCGGGCCACGTAAAACAACGTGATGAACGTCGTCAGCGTGCCGTAGCCGATGGAGGACAGGGTCAGGCTCAGGCCAAATGGCGCCACTCGGCCGAACACCGAGAAGAACGGCAGGCGCTCGCCGCGCACCACCGGAATTGCCGGTTTGTTGCGGATCAACAGCAGTGCCCCGGCCGCCAGCACGAACAGCACCACGCCCAGGCTGGCAAAGCCCAGCGCCCCGACCATCACCACCCCGAGGGGGGCGCCGATGGCGATGGCGCCGTAAGAGGCGATGCCGTTCCAGGAAATCGAGCGAGCCGTGTGCTCCGAACCGACCTGGCCGATGCACCAGCTGATGGTGCCCACGCCGATCAAGCCCTGGGACGCGCCGAGGAACAATCGCGCGATGATCAGGATCGTCAGGCTGACGCCGGCGAAACGCTCCAGCAATATCGCTGCGAGGGTCAGCACGCCGCTCAACGCGATGCCTGAAAGCCCATAAACGATGGCGCGCTTGGTGCCGATGGTGTCGCAGATGCGTCCGGCCACCGGGCGACTCAACAGCGTCGCCAGGTACTGCGCGCCGATCACCAGCCCCGCAACCACCGCGCTGAAGCCCAGTTGGTCGTGCACATAGCCGGGCATCACCGCGATAGGCAGCCCGATGCACAGGAAGGCGATGAAGGTGTAGACGACGATGGAGACGATTTGCAGCGTGATTGCCATTGAACGGGCGTCACGGGCGGGCGAATTGGCAGGCGTATCGGGGGGCAGGGCGGCTGACATGGGGACGCTTCGCTGGAGCGGTGGGAGTGCCGCATCATCGCCCGAGGTGTCGGGAAATGAAAGCTGGCTAACGGTTTTTCTCCGGGATCAGAGGGTGCCTCGCCTGGCGCATTCCCGGCTGAAGCCGGTCCCACTCACTCACCGCGTGATTCCAGTGGGACCGGCTTTAGCCGGGAAAGCGTCGGATGTCACACCGCAGGATTGTGGGCGCCTGGCCTGGCTTCTTCCCGGCTCAAGCCGGTTCCACTGTCACAAAAAAGCCCCGTCACGATGGACGGGGCTCCCTGGTTTCAGCTTCACTCTGTCAGCGCAGGGCCCTGATCAGAAGGCGACGCCCTGGCTGCGCAGGTAGTCGTCGTAGGTGCCGCTGAAGTCGGTCACGCCACTTGGGCTCAGCTCGATGATCCGAGTGGCCAGGGACGATACGAACTCGCGGTCGTGGCTGACGAAGATCAGCGTACCCGGGTAGTTCTCCAGCGCCAGGTTCAGCGCCTCGATCGATTCCATGTCCAGGTGGTTGGTCGGCTCGTCCATGATCAGCACGTTCGGCTTCTGCAGGATCAGCTTGCCGAACAGCATGCGGCCTTGCTCACCACCGGAGATCACCTTGACCGACTTGAGGATCTCGTCGTTGGAGAACAGCATCCGGCCCAGGGTGCCGCGAATGACTTGTTCACCTTGAGTCCATTGCCCCATCCAGTCGAACAGGGTGACATCGTCTTCGAAGTCGTGTGCGTGGTCCTGGGCGTAGTAACCCAGCTCTGCCGCATCGGTCCACTTGATCGTGCCGGCATCCGGGGTCAGCTCGTTGACCAGAGTGCGCAGCAGGGTGGTTTTACCGATACCGTTCGGGCCGATGATCGCAACGCGCTCGCCCGCTTCGACCTGAAAGCTGAAGTTCTTGAACAGTGGCTTGCCGTCGAAGCCTTTGGCCATTTGGTCAATGATGACCGCCTGACGGTGCAGCTTCTTGTTCTGATCAAAACGGATGAACGGGCTGACGCGGCTCGAAGGCTTGACCTCGGCCAGCTGGATCTTGTCGATCGCCTTGGCGCGGGAAGTGGCCTGCTTGGCTTTCGAGGCGTTGGCCGAGAAGCGGCTGACGAACGACTGAAGCTCGGAGATCTGGGCTTTCTTCTTGGCGTTGTCCGACAGCAACTGCTCGCGGGACTGGGTCGCCACGGTCATGTACTCGTCGTAGTTACCCGGGAACAGGCGCAGCTCGCCGTAATCCAGGTCAGCCATGTGGGTGCACACGCTGTTGAGGAAGTGACGGTCGTGAGAAATGATGATCATCAGGCTGGAGCGCTGGGTCAGGATGTTTTCCAGCCAGCGAATCGTGTTGATGTCCAGGTGGTTGGTCGGTTCGTCGAGCAACAGCACTTCAGGATCGGAGAACAGCGCCTGGGCCAGCAGCACGCGCAGTTTCCAGCCAGGGGACACTTCGCTCATCGGGCCGAAGTGCTGCTCGATGCCGATGCCCAGACCGAGCAACAATTCCCCGGCACGGGATTCGGCGGTGTAGCCGTCCATCTCAGCGAACTCGGTTTCCAGCTCGGCAACGGCCATGCCGTCTTCTTCGGTCATTTCCGGCAGCGAGTAGATGCGATCGCGCTCGGCCTTGACCTTCCACAGCTCTTCGTGACCCATGATCACGGTGTCGATGACGGAGAAGTCTTCATAGGCGAACTGGTCCTGGCGCAATTTACCCAGACGCACGTTCGGTTCGAGCATTACCTGGCCGCCGGACGGCTCCAGGTCGCCGCCAAGGATCTTCATGAAGGTGGACTTGCCACAGCCATTGGCGCCGATGAGGCCATAGCGGTTGCCACCGCCGAATTTGACCGAAACGTTCTCGAACAGCGGCTTGGCGCCAAACTGCATGGTGATGTTAGCTGTGGAAATCAATTGCTTATCCTGGATTGTTTACAAGGGGCTGATTGGCGATGGCCTTTGACGCCTGGTGGCGATTGCTCGTGATCCAACCAGCAGCCTGCACGTCACCGATGACGGCGACATGACCTGATGAAGATGGGTGAACGGGAGCAGCGTCCGATACGGGTTCAGCGGGTGACCGAGATGCATCGACCACGCTTGCTGTGCGGCAGAAGACGCACAGGTCAGGGGCGCGCGCCGCGACCCCGTGAAAGGCTCAAGCGGCGCATGCGAATTCAAGGCGCGGCAGTGTAACACCGTCTTGGTTATCCACCTACCGCCGCTCGCCGGTGAGGATCACCTGATCAAGCGTGCTCGACCTGCGTCCTGACTTTGTTCACCGTGGAGTAATGGGAGAACACGATGCAGCCGATCAGTCGGGAGAACAGGCCGAGGGTTTCGACGAGGTCAGGGCTTTCGAAGGTGCTGGCTTTGGAGTCGAGCAGGCACAACGCGCCGAACAGCTGGCCATCGGGCAGGCTGATCGGCACGCCAATGTAACTTTCGATGGCGTATTTCTTGACCACGGGGCGCCCGGCATAGCGCTCGTTTCTGCTGATGCTGGGGATTATCAGTGCCTTTGGGTTTTCGATCAGCTCGTTGCACAGCGTGGTTTCCAGCTCCAGCACTTCGCCTTCCTGGATGCCAATGTGAATCTCGTCGTAGACCGCGCAGGCGACCCACTCGGAGTCGGTGAACTTGGCAATGCCAGCGAAGCGCATACCGGTCAGCCGCGTCACGAGCCTGAGGACGTTCGTCGTCGCTTCAACCTCGGCGATCGCCGAACGCTCGGCAATGGTCAGCAAATCCGGGCAGAGCAGGGAATCCAAAGCCATTGTCGGCTCCATGTCAACGTGGGGTGGCATACCCGGATGGGGCCACATATGTGGCGCAGATTAGCATTTTGTAGGGCAGGCGTATCTCCCGCTCAGCGCGCTGCGACCATTTGTCATGGGTCACCCGAGTCGAGGGCGTGGGTGGCCGCTGTCAAAGCTGGTGGTTAAAGCGCTGCACCGCCCCAACAACTTGCCGCGCGCCTTCCTGAATTTCCACAATCACGCTGCCGGCCTGATTAGCCAGCGACAGACCCTGTTCCGCCTGGGCGCGGGTGCTGCCCATGTCCCTGACCACGTCATCCACCAGCTTCTGGTTCTGCTGCACCACAGTGACGATTTCTTCGGTCGCGGTGCTGGTGCGCCCGGCCAGTTGACGCACTTCATCGGCCACCACGGCAAAGCCACGGCCTTGCTCACCGGCGCGCGCGGCTTCGATGGCGGCGTTGAGCGCGAGCAAATTGGTCTGTTGGGCGATGCCGCCGATGGTTTGCACGATGGTGCTGATCAGCAGCGACTGCTTGCCCAGCGCTTCCATGCCATGGGAGGCAGAGAGCATCTGGTCGGCGATGCCGTTCATGGTTTCCACGGTGCTGTTGATCACTGCCGCGCCGCGCTGCGCCGAGACGTCCGTGCGTTGGGATATCTCAAAGGCAGTGCCGGCCGCCACGCTGATTTCCGCTTCGCGACGGACCTGATCGGTTATCACGGTGGCGAATTTCACCACTTTATAAAGCTCGCCCTGGGTATCGTGCACCGGATTGTAGGTCGCTTCGAGCCAGACCTCTTCGCCACGGCTGTTGATGCGCTTGAACCGGTCGGCCACGAAATCGCCGTTGTTCAGGCGTTTCCAGAAGGTTTTGTAGTCTTCGGTGGCGGCGAATTTAGGGTCACAGAACAGGCTGTGGTGCTTGCCCAGAATCTGATCCTGGCTGTAGCCCATTTCCTGAAGGAAGGACTGGTTAGCCTTTAATACGTGCCCGCCGAGGTCGAATTCGATGACCGCCGTGGAGCGCAGCAGCGCGTTAATGAACGACTCGTTTTCCCGCGCCTTGTTGATTTGGCTGGTGACGTTGGTCGCCAGGCATTTGAGCGCGACCAGCTGACCCAGCTCATTTTTCAATGGCGACCAGCTGGCGTGAACCCAGATCAGCGAACCGCTCTTGCTGATGAAACGGTAGTCGTCGGTTACCGGGGTGCCACTGGCCGCCGCCGCCTTGAAATTGCGGAAACACGGCATCGTTGCAACATAGGTCGGAATGAACGCCGCCATGGGCTGGCCGACCAGTTCGTCACGGGAATAGCCGATGGCAGCGCAGAACTTGCTATTGGCGTCCGTGATGCGCAATTCGGCATCCACCGTCAGCGACAGCATCTCCTGCATGAGAGCGTCGTGAAAATTTTTGAGTGTGACCAGCTCCGAGCTCAGAGTGGACACTTGCTTTTTGATTTTGGAATTAAACATCTGCCGCTCCTTGGGTATGCTCACTTAAATGTCGGCGTTCATATGCCGAAATTAAGCCCGGTCGTCAGAATATTTATAGATCAGGCGGGGAGAAAAGGAGGGCGCTGGCAAGGAATTCTGGACAAGAAAAAGCCCGCGATGGGGGGTGCGGGCTTAAAGTCAGTCTTGGAGGAGCAAGTTAAGATTACCGCCCCCGATGTGAAAAACCTGTGAACGCCTCTCAACAACACTTAATAAATAGCATTGGTCAGAAAAGCCTTCACGATGGACTTCGCCGCCGGGCTGACTTTCTGATCGCCCAACTCTTTGCTGGTAAACCACTTGCAGTCGGCAATTTCGTTATGGGGCGCCGGGGTTACGATCATCGTGACCGACACTTCAAACACGTGATGCAACACGGTGCTGCCTTCGAACCGGGTGATGTACGCCAGGTCTTCCAGGATCAGCCCGGTTTCTTCGCGTAATTCGCGGGCAGCCGCCTGCGCAGGCGATTCATCGGCTTCAACCTTGCCGCCCGGGAGGTTCCACCGGGCGTTGGATTTGCGCACGTAAAGGATCTGGTTGTCCCTGCGGCAAATAACTGTGGCTCGTTCTTTCATTGGGGTTCCTCCACCCTACAACCGTAAAAGCGCCTGCCGTCCATGCATGTTCACGCGGTTGTCATAAAAGCTTCATAAAGACGTTTGAAGCACTAAGGGTGCCAATGTTCCCTTGACCGTAATAAATCGGCGGGTGTTACGAAAACAATAGTCGGATTGGGGAAGATTCAGGGTTAACCGGCCCAACGGCGTTTTTTTAGCCCTGGTGGGCGGAACGCTCCCATGAGCCTTGATGACAATGCTGGCTTGCCGCGCTGCTTAGGGTTCCTGCACGGGGGAAGGTGCCCATGGCGCGATGAACGGCGCATCAGCACCAAACGTTCGTGCGCACTATTGGCGCAGCGCGCACACCAGTGGGGCCCGCTTCCCATTCCGTGGGGTGATCCGTAGCGCTACATGCCACCTGTAATCCCCTGTTTCCGGCGTGTGCCCCTTGAATTTCAAGGCAAGTCCTTGAAACCTCCAACAATTCCCCGGGCTTCTTTTGCCACGCGACTCTGTGGCACACTTTCTGCTGTCTATTCCGTTGTGGCAAACAAGGTTCCGCTATAGCGGAATAAATACAACCGGCGGAGTTTCTCTCATGCGGCGCGGATCCCTTTCTTTGAAAGCTTGTGCATTGGCCCTGATAACGGCAGCGACGTTCGTAACAACGACCTATGCGGCCGACAGCAAGCTGGACAACGTCCTGCAGCGCGGCCATCTCATTGTGGGTACGGGGAGCACCAATGCCCCTTGGCACTTCCAGGGTGCAGACGGCAAGTTGCAGGGTTTTGATATCGACATCGCGCGCATCGTCGCCAAAGGTCTGTTCAATGACCCGAGCAAGGTCGAGTTCGTGGTCCAGTCTTCCGACGCCCGAATCCCGAACCTGTTGACGGATAAGGTCGACATGAGCTGCCAGTTCATCACCGTCACCGCGAGCCGCGCCCAGCAGGTGGCGTTCACCTTGCCTTACTACCGGGAAGGCGTTGCGCTGCTGCTGCCGACCAACAGTAAGTACAAGGAAATCGATGACCTGAAAGGCGCCGGCGATGGTGTCACCGTTGCCGTGCTGCAGAACGTCTACGCCGAAGAACTGGTGCATCAGGCGCTGCCCAAGGCGAAGGTCGACCAGTACGACAGCGTCGATCTGATGTACCAGGCCATCAACTCCGGGCGTGCCGATGCGGCGGCTACCGATCAGTCGTCGGTGAAATACCTGATGGTGCAGAACCCCGGTCGCTATCGTTCGCCCGCGTTCGCCTGGAGCCCGCAAACCTACGCGTGCGCCGTCAAGCGTGGTGATCAGGACTGGCTGAACTTCGTCAACACCGCCCTGCATGAAGCCATGACCGGGGTTGAGTTCCCGATGTACGCCGAGTCGTTCAAGAAGTGGTTCGGCGTGGACCTGCCGACCCCTGCGATCGGTTTCCCGATGGAATACAAATAACCCGCGCCGCGTGCGTCGCCCACTGAAGGGGGCGAGGACGGCCGTGGTGCCGTCCCGCCCCAGGTACTGCTGACCATGAATTATCAGCTGAATTTTGCAGCGGTCTGGCGGGATTTCCCCAGTCTGCTGGCAGGGCTGGGGCTCGGCCTGGAACTGGCCCTGATTTCCATCGCCATCGGTTGCGTCATCGGCATGATGGCGGCGTTTGCGATGCTGTCCCGCTACCGGGCGCTGCGCATCGTGGCGTCGATTTACGTCACCGTCGTGCGCAACACGCCGATTCTGGTGTTGATCCTGTTGATCTACTTCGCCATGCCCAGCCTGGGCATTCGTCTGGACAAGATCCCCTCGTTTATCGTCACCCTCTCGCTGTATGCCGGGGCGTACCTGACCGAAGTGTTCCGCGCAGGGCTGCTGAGCATTCACAAAGGCCAGCGCGAAGCGGGGCTGGCGATCGGCCTCGGCGAATGGCAGGTGCGCGCGTACATCGTCGTTCCGGTGATGTTGCGCAACGTGCTGCCGGCGCTGTCGAACAACTTCATTTCGCTGTTCAAAGACACGTCCCTGGCCGCCGCCATCGCCGTGCCGGAACTGACCTATTACGCGCGCAAGATCAACGTCGAGAGCTACCGGGTGATTGAAACCTGGCTGGTGACCACGGCGCTGTACGTCGCGGCTTGTTACCTGATTGCCATGCTGCTGCGTTACCTCGAGCAGCGTCTGGCAATTCGCCGCTAGGAGGCCCGGAGCATGTACGAACAACCCAGTTGGTTGCATGAATTGTGGATCGCCCGGGAGGCGCTGTGGGCGGGGTTTCTCACCAGCGTGCAGTGCGCGGGCCTGGCGATCGTGTTCGGGACAGTGATTGGCGTGTTCGCCGGGCTGATCCTGACCTACGGCAAATGGTGGGCGCGCCTGCCGTTTCGCGCCTACGTCGATCTGATTCGCGGCACGCCCGTGTTTGTCCTGGTGCTGGCCTGCTTTTACATGGCACCGGCGCTGGGCTGGCAGATCGGCGCGTTCCAGGCCGGTGCGCTGGGGCTGACGCTGTTTTGCGGCTCCCACGTGGCAGAGATCGTGCGCGGCGCGTTGCAGGCCATCCCGCGCGGGCAACTGGAGGCGGGCAAGGCCATCGGCCTGACGTTTCCCCAGTCCCTCAGTTATGTGCTGTTGCCTCAAGCGTTGCGGCAGATATTGCCGACCTGGGTCAATTCGTCGACGGAGATCGTCAAGGCCTCGACACTGCTCTCGGTGATCGGCGTGGCCGAGCTGCTGCTCAGCACTCAGCAGGTCATCGCGCGTAACTTCATGACCCTTGAGTTTTACCTGTTCGCCGGCTTTCTCTTCTTCGTCATCAACTACGCCATCGAGCTTCTTGGGCGGCAAATCGAAAAACGGGTGGCCTTGCCATGACACAGACTCAAACCGCACCTGCCGCCCCGGCTCTGTTGAGCATCGAAGGGCTGCACAAATCCTATGGCCCGGTCGAAGTGCTCAAGGGCGTCGACCTGAAGATGAACAAAGGCAACGTGGTCACGTTGATCGGCTCCAGCGGCTCGGGCAAAACCACGCTGCTGCGGTGCGTCAATCTGCTGGAAGAGTTTCAGGGCGGCCACATTCGTCTCGAAGGTCAGGACATCGGCTACAGCGACGTCAGCGGCAAGCGTGTGCGCCATCCGGAGAAGCTGATTGCGCAGCACCGGGCGATGACCGGGATGGCGTTTCAGCAGTTCAACCTGTTCCCGCACCTGACCGCCCTGCAGAACGTCACCCTCGGCCTGCTCAAAGTGAAAAAGCTACCCAAGGATCAAGCTATCGCGCTGGCCGAAAAGTGGCTGGAGCGCGTCGGCCTGCTGGAGCGGCGCAATCACTTTCCCGGTCAGTTGTCCGGCGGCCAGCAGCAGCGGGTGGCGATTGCCCGGGCCATTGCGATGAACCCGAGCCTGATGCTGTTCGATGAAGTCACGTCGGCGCTCGATCCGGAACTGGTCGGCGAGGTGCTCAGCGTGATCAAGGGCCTGGCGGAAGAGGGCATGACCATGTTGCTGGTGACCCACGAGATGCGCTTCGCCTATGAGGTGTCCGATCAGATCGTGTTCATGAACCAGGGCCGCATCGAAGAGCAGGGCCCGCCCAAGGCATTATTCGAACAACCCAAGTCAGCGCGTCTGGCTGAATTCCTCAAGAACATTCGTTTTTAAGACGCTCGATCAAAGGAGATTTTCATGAGCATTACTCGTTACGGCGCCGGCAGTACCGCAGGTGGCGGCCAGCCACGTCCATTCGCCCGGGCCGTCGAAGCCGATGGCTGGCTGCATGTGTCGGGTCAGGTGCCGGCCGAAAACGGTGAGATCATCAACGGCGGGATCGTCGAGCAAACCCACAAGACCATGCAGAACCTGGTGGCGATTCTGACCGAGGCCGGTTATGGCCTGGAAGACGTTGTGCGCGTCGGCGTGTGGCTGGAAGACCCGCGTGATTTCTGGAGCTTCAACAAGGTTTTCGGCGAGTACTTCTCCCCGGAGCACGCACCGGCCCGTGCCTGCGTGCAGGCCAACATGATGGTCGACTGCAAAGTCGAGATCGACTGCATTGCCTACAAGAAGAAGTAGGTAGCAGCGGCAAGCTTTAAGCTGCAAGCCGGCAGAGCGCTGATGCAACACTTGCCGCTTGAAGCTTGCAGCTTGAAACTTCCTTTTAGCCTGGAGCTGCTCCTATGACCGAAGACACCATCAAACGCCGGGCCCGTGGTTTAGACCGGGCGTTCGATATTCTGGATTTTCTCAAGGAAACCGGCACGCCGTTGCGGCCCAACGAGATCGCCAGCGGCATCGGCAGCCCGAAATCGACGGTGTATGAGCTGGTCAGTTCGCTGCTGGAACGGCGCATCCTCGAGACCGTCGGCAAGGACGGCCACGTGTACCTGGGCCGGCAGTTGTACTTCCTTGGGCAGGCGCATCTGCGCCATTTCGACTTCACCCGCGAGGCCGAAGTCAGCCTGGGTGAAATCGTCGAGCAGACCCGGGAAACCGCGCAGATGTGCCTGCTCAATGGCCGCAAATACACCGTCGCGCTGATGAAAGAGGGCGCGCGGCATTTCCGTATTTCGTCGGACATCGGCGAGGACGCGCCCATCCCGTGGACCGCTTCGGGCCGTCTGCTGCTCGGGCACCTCACCGATCAGGCGATCGTCGACCTGATCGACGACGAGGATTTCATCCTGCCGGACGGCAAGCGCCTGCCGATCGAGACGTTCTTGGCCGAGATCCGCAAGGCCCATGACGAAGGCTTCTTTTCCTTCGACAGCATCGCCGACACCTTCACCCATTGCTTCGCCGCACCCGTGCGGGACAAACAGGGCATCTGCATTGCGACCCTGTGCATCGTCGCCCCGCGGGCCGATGCCACGGCCCACTACGATCATTACCGTCGCGTGTTGATCGACAGCGCCAACGGCCTGGCCCGGCGCGTCATCGAATAGCGTTGCCGTACACACGAACAAAAAATTCAGGAGAACAGAGATGAGCATTGCCGCGATTGAAAAGGGCGCCACGCAACCCGGCGACCACTTGGTGCGCGACGTCAGCCTGCCCGCGCTGGTCATCCACGACACGGCGCTGGAGCACAACCTGCGCTGGATGCAGAAGTTCGTCAGCGACAGCGGCGCCGAACTGGCACCCCATGGCAAGACCAGCATGGTCCCGGCGCTGTTTCTCCGGCAATTGCAGCACGGCGCGTGGGGCATGACCCTTGCCACGGCGGTGCAGACCCGCGCGGCCTACGCCCATGGCGTGCGTCGAGTGCTGATGGCCAATCAACTGGTCGGCGCGCCGAACATGGCGATCATCGCCGAGATGCTCTCTGACGGGATGTTCGACTTTCATTGCATGGTTGATCATCCGGACAACGTCAAGGCGCTGGGCGAGTTCTTCGCCGCCAAGGGCCTGAACCTGAATGTGATGATCGAGTACGGTGTGGTCGGCGGACGTTGCGGCTGCCGCAGTGAAACCGAGGTCATGGCCCTGGCCGACGCGATTGCTGCACAACCGGCGCTGAAGCTGACCGGTATTGAGGGCTACGAAGGCGTGATCCATGGCGAACAGGCCGTGAGCGGCATTCGCGCGTTCGCCACGTCGCTGGTACGGCTGGCCGTCACGCTGCAGGACAAGGGCGCGTTTGCGCTGGAGCGGCCGATTGTCACGGCCTCGGGTTCGGCCTGGTACGACCTGATTGCCGAGGAATTCGACAAGCAGCAGGTGCGCGAGCGTTTCCTCAGCGTGTTGCGGCCCGGCAGTTACGTGGTTCACGACCACGGCATCTACAAAGACGCGCAGTGCTGCGTGCTCGACCGACGGCACGACCTGAGCGAGGGCTTGCGCCCGGCGATGGAAGTCTGGGCCCACGTGCAGTCGATGCCCGAGCCGGGCTTTGCGGTGATTGCCATGGGCAAGCGCGACGTGGCGTTTGACGCCGGCATGCCCAACCCGATCAAACGGTATTCACCAGACGCGGGCACGGGCGTCATGCCAGCCAGTGGCGAGGATGTCAGCGCGTGCACAGTGACGGCAGTGATGGACCAGCACGCGTTCATGACGGTTGCGCCGGGCTGCGAGTTGAAGGTTGGCGATATCATTTCGTTTGGCACTTCGCACCCGTGCCTGACCTTCGACAAATGGCGCACGGGGTGCTTGGTCGGCGATGACCTGCGCGTCATCGAATCCTTCGATACCTGCTTCTGACAGGAGTTTGCAATGAGTGAAATGGTCAGTCACAGCTATCCCCGCGTCGCCCTGATCGGCGAATGCATGATCGAGTTGCAACAGCACGCCAACGGCACGCTCAAGCAGAGCTTCGGCGGCGACACGCTGAACACCGCGGTGTACCTGTCGCGCTTGCTGGGTTCGGCGGCGCAGGTGGATTACGTCACGGCGCTGGGCGACGACAGTTTCAGCGACGCCATGTGCCAGGTCTGGACGCAAGAGGGCATTGGCCTGAGTCGGGTACAGCGCTTGCCGGGGCGACTGCCGGGTCTGTATTGCATTCAGACCGACGCCAATGGCGAGCGGCGCTTCCTGTACTGGCGCAACGAGGCAGCCGTGCGCGAATGCTTTACCACCCCGGCGGCCGAGCCGGTGCTGGCCGCGCTGCCGGATTACGACGTGCTGTATTTCAGCGGCATCACCTTGGCGGTGCTGGGTGAAACGGGCAGGGCGCGGCTGTTGTCGACCCTTGGCGATGCCCGGGACCGAGGGGCGCGGGTGGTGTTCGACAACAATTACCGTCCGCGCTTGTGGCGCAGCGTTGAGCAAGCGCGGCAGGCTTATCGTGCTGTCATGCACGAAGTCGATCTGGCGCTGCTGACCGAGGAGGACGAGCAGGCGCTGTTCGACTACACCGACGGCGAGCAGATTTTGCAGACCTATCGGGACCTGGGCGTCAGCGAGGTGGTGGTCAAGCGCGGTGCGCAGAGCTGTCTGGTCAGTGTCGACGACCGACGTTATGAAGTGCCTGCGCATACCGTGCAGAAAGTCATCGACACCACGGCAGCGGGGGATTCGTTTAGCGCGGCCTATCTGGCCCGGCGTCTGCGCGGCGGCGGTCCGAAAGATGCGGCCAACGCCGGACATCAGTTGGCAAGCCTGGTGATTCAGCACCCGGGGGCGTTGATACCGAGGAGTGTGATGCCGGTCTGAAGCAGCTCATTGTGCCCACGCGTACTCTGTGGGACCGGCTTTAGCCGGGAAGGCGTCATGTGTCACACCGCGAAATCGAGGGTGTGCATTCGGGCCTCTTCCCGGCTAAAGCCGGTCCCACAAGGGGTCCGCGTTTCTTCAGTTGGCCCTCACCACCCATCCCACTGAATGCACGCCATGCTGTAGTGGGACCGGCTTCAGCCGGGAAGGGGACCGTGAGATCGCTGCAAGGGTTGCGGCTGTACCCCTCAATCGCGATAAAACACCTGCACCAAGTGATACCCGAACTTGCTTTTGACCGGACCATGCACGGTCCGCAACGGCTTTTTGAAGATCACCTGGTCAATCGCGCCGACCATCTGACCCGGCCGTACCTCACCCAGGTCGCCGCCGCGCTTGCCGCTCGGGCACGTCGAATACTTCTTCGCCAGCACGTCAAAGGCTTCGCCCTTGGCAATGCGCTGCTTCAGTTGCTCGGCTTCTTCAGCGGTCTTGACCAGGATGTGGCGGGCTTGGGCTTTCATGATGCACCGGAAGTCTCGATAAAAAAGCCGCGCATTATGCCTTTGCTGCGCGATTTCGGGTAATTTCCCACACCTTGACCGGACAAACGTGTGTCTCGGCGCCAGGACAGGCCTGCCAGGGCCAGTTAAACAGCCCGAACGTTGAAACCGGTCGACGGTCGACACACTGTAGGCCTGCTGTCTCCTCAAATCTCTTGTGTGGTGTTGCCTTATGGATTTTCCGGCGTTGTTGAAAGTGCTTGCCACCCAGGATGGATCGGACCTCTACCTGTCCACCGGCGCGCCCCCTTGCGCCAAGTTCAACGGCGTACTCAAGCCGCTGGGTACTGAAGCGTTCAAGCCCGGTGACGTCGCGTTGATCGCCAACGGCATCATGGACGCCGAGCAGCGCGTGGATTTCGAGCGCGAGCTGGAAATGAACCTGGCGTTTTCCCTGTCCGGTGTCGGGCGATTCAGGATCAATATCTTCAAGCAGCGCAACGAAGTGTCGATCGTGGCGCGCAACATCAAGCTCGACATCCCCAAATTCGAAGACCTGCACCTGCCGCCGATCCTGCTCGATGTGATCATGGAGAAGCACGGTCTGGTGCTGTTCGTCGGCGCCACAGGTTCGGGTAAATCGACGTCGCTGGCCGCGCTGATCGACCACCGCAACCGTCACGCCAGCGGCCACATCATTACCATCGAAGACCCGGTGGAGTTCATCCACAAACACAAGCGCTCGATCATCAACCAGCGCGAAGTGGGCGTCGATACGCGAAGCTTCCACGCGGCGCTGAAAAACACGCTGCGTCAGGCGCCGGACGTGATTCTGATCGGCGAGATCCGCGACCGCGAGACCATGGAGCACGCCCTGGCGTTTGCCGACACCGGCCACCTGGCGATCTCGACCCTGCACGCCAACAACGCCAACCAGGCGCTGGACCGCATCATTAATTTCTTCCCCGAAGAGCGCCGTCCTCAGCTATTGCATGACCTGGGCAACAACCTCAAGGCGTTCGTCTCCCAGCGGCTGGTCAAGACCACCGACGGCAAGCGCCGTGCGGCGGTGGAGGTGATGCTCGGTACGCCGACGATTCGTGACCTGATCCACCGCAACGAATTGACCGAACTCAAGGGCATCATGGAAAAGTCCACCAACCTGGGCATGCAGACCTTTGACAACGCGCTGTATGACCTGGCCGTGGAGGGCGCGATCACCGAAGACGAAGCTCTGAAGAATGCGGATTCGGCCAACAACGTGCGCCTGCGGTTGAAATTGCACAGCGAAGACGGGCCATCCACGATTGCCACTGCGCCCCGCGCGCCTCAGCCTGCCGCGCAGGTGAATGTGAAGGATTGGGGTCTGGTGGACGAGCGGGACGAGCCAGGGAGTTGAGGTTTTCTCGTCGATGATTTTGCGGTGTCATCACCGACGCCTTCCCGGCTAAAGCCGGTCCCACAAATGTCCGCGTGCCCTGGTGGGACCGGCTTCAACGGGACGAATGGCGAGCCTGCAGCCATTTCGACGGCTGCACGCATGCCTTTTCAGTGGGACCGGCTTCAGCCGGGAAGAGGCCGGTTTGAGCAACACACATTTAGAAGTGAAGCCACCGACGCTTTCCCGGCTAAAGCCAGTCCTACAGGGCTTGCCGCTCTTATCGCGCCAGCCATCCGCCATCGATATTCCACGCCGCGCCCCGCACCTGCGCCCCGGCTTCACTGCACAGAAACAACGTCAGCTCACCCAGCTGCGAAGGGGTCACGAATTCCAGCGACGGCTGCTTCTCCGCCAGCAAGTCATGCTTCGCCTGTTCCAGGTCGCCCGTCACAGCGGCGCGATCATCGATCTGCTTCTGCACCAGCGGCGTCAGCACCCAGCCCGGGCAGATAGCGTTGCAGGTGACATTGCTGGCAGCGGTTTCCAGGCCGACCACCTTGGTCAGACCAATGACGCCGTGCTTGGCGGCCACATACGCCGCCTTGCCCGTCGAACCCACCAGGCCGTGCACCGAGGCAATGTTCACGATGCGGCCCCAGCCCTTGGCACGCATCCCCGGCAGGCACAACCGCGTGCTGTGAAACACCGACGACAGGTTGATGGCGATGATCTGGTCCCAGCGCTCCACCGGAAAATCCTCCACCGCGTCGACGTGCTGAATACCCGCGTTGTTGACCAGAATGTCGACGCCGCCGAATTCGCGTTCGGCATAGGCAATCATGTCGGCGATCTGCGCCACATCACTGACGTCCGCGGGATGATGGCCGACCTTCCCGCCGTACTGTTTGACCTGTTCGATCACTGCCGACGCATCGCCGAAGCCGTTCAGCACCAGATTTGCGCCGGCCTTGGCCAGCGTCAGCGCGATGCCCAGGCCGATGCCGCTGGTGGAGCCGGTGACCAGTGCGGTTTTGCCTTGCAGACTCATGTTCAATTCCTCATACGATGCCGGTTGCATAGAAAACGCCGATCACCACAAACACCGCCAGTGTCTTGATGATCGTGATGCCGAAGATGTCCTTATAGGCCTCGCGGTGGGTCAGGCCGGTGACCGCCAGCAGGGTGATGACCGCGCCGTTGTGCGGCAGCGTGTCCATACCGCCGCTGGCCATGGCCGCGACGCGGTGCAACACCTCCAGCGGAATGTTCGCCGCGTGGGCCGCCGCGATAAAGCTGTCGGACATCGCCGCCAAGGCGATGCTCATGCCTCCGGACGCCGACCCGGTGATCCCGGCGAGCAGGGTCACGGTAATCGCTTCGTTGACCAAGGGATTGGGAATGCTTTTGAGCCCGTCGGCCAGCACCAGGAATCCGGGCAACGAAGCGATCACCGCACCAAAACCGTATTCCGACGCCGTGTTCATCGCCGCTAGCAGTGCACCGCTGACTGCACCCTTGCTGCCTTCGGCCAGCTTGGATTTCACCGTGCTGAAGGCGAACAACAGCACAAACACAATCCCCACAAGCAGCGCCGCTTCCACCGCCCAGATCGCGGTGATTTTGGCGATGTCGGTCTGCACCGGCGTGACCATGCCCGGCAGCGCCAGGGTGTGTGTCTTGCCGTACCACTGGGGAATCCACTGGGTGAACAGCAGGTTCATGATCCCGACCAGCAACAGCGGCGCCAGCGCAATCCACGGGTTGGGCAGCGCGATGTCATCCGGAGTGTCCGGCTCATTGCGCAATTCGGTGCCGTAGCCTTCGCCGGCGCGTTGAGCCCGGTTGCGCTGGCGCTGCAGAAACAGCATGCCGGCGCTGAACACGAACGCCGTGCCGATCAGACCCAGCCACGGCGCAGCCCACGCCGTGGTGTTGAAGAAGGTCGACGGGATGATGTTCTGGATTTGCGGCGTGCCGGGCAGGGCGTCCATGGTGAACGAGAATGCGCCCAGGGCGATGGTCGCCGGAATCAGGCGCTTGGGAATGTTGCTCTGGCGGAACATCTCGGCGGCGAACGGGTAGACCGCAAACACCACCACGAACAACGACACGCCGCCGTAGGTCAGCAGCGCGCAGACCAGCACGATCACCAGCATCGCCTGGCGTGTACCCAGCAGGCGAATGGCAGCCGCGACGATGGAGCGCGAGAATCCCGACAGCTCGATCAGCTTGCCGAACACGGCGCCCAGCAGAAACACCGGGAAGTAGAGTTTGACGAAGCCGACCATCTTGTCCATGAACACGCCGGTGAAGGCGGGCGCTACGGCAGAGGGATCGGTGAGCAGTACGGCGCCGAGGGCCGCGATGGGCGCAAAGAGAATGACGCTGTAACCTCGGTAGGCGGCCAGCATCAGCAGCGTAAGCGCCGCTAAAGCGATGATCACACTCATCGAGTGTCTCCTGTTGTTTTTGTTTTGGGTGCGGCAAGGCCGCGCAACAGGAGGTATAGCTACTTTCATGCCATTACGCTAAGTGGCTGATTTCAAAGTGCTTTAGGCTGAAATGTTTTGGGTCGGAATCTCGTATGTCCCGATTATGAGACTGCTATGGCGGGGACACGGGCTCACAAGAGTTAACGGTCTTTCATCGCAACCGCTCTGGAACGCGCATTTTTTCCCGTTCTCCCGGAAGGTAGACAGCCCGTCTCTTTATTGAGATTCGGCAATACCCAGCGCGGCCATCTTCTTGTACAACGTCGAACGCCCCAACCCCAGCTGCTGCGCCGCGAGAATCACGTTGCCCGCACAGTGCGCCAGCTTCGCCTGGATCAGCTCCCGATCGAAATGGCGCCGCGCCTCGCTGTAGGTCTGGTCATTGGACGCTGACCACGCCGCCACCGGCGGGCTGGCGACCGGCACCAGCGTGCCGATGGCGGCAAGGATGTCGGCGGGGCTGAGCTGCAAATCGTCGCTGAGCAGCGCGGCACGCTCCAGCACGTTGCGCAGCTCGCGGATATTGCCCGGCCAGGCGTGTTGAGCGAGGGCCACCACAGCAGCGGGCGCCAGTTCGTGATGGCTGTGGAGGTCCTCGAGAATCGCTTCGGCCAGCGCTGGAATGTCATCCAGACGCTCGCGCAATGGCGGCACTTTTATGGGCAATACACTCAGCCGGTAATACAGGTCGGCGCGAAACTCGCCACGCTTGATCGCCGCTTCAAGGTCGGTGGAAGTCGCGGCGATCACGCGTACATCGCTTTTGATCATCACGTTGGAGCCCACCGGCTCGTACTCTTTTTCCTGCAGCACGCGCAGCAGCTTGCTCTGCAGCGGCAGCGGCATGTCGCCGATTTCGTCGAGAAACAGCGTGCCGCCCTCGGCCAGGTGCAATTTGCCGTTGCGCCCCTTGCGGTCGGCACCGGTGAACGCACCCGGGGCCGTGCCGAAGAACTCCGCCTCCAGCAACGCCTCGGGAATCGCCGCGCTGTTGATGCTGATAAAGGGTTTGTGTGCCCGCGGCGAGCTGTTGTGCACGGCATGGGCGAGCAGTTCCTTGCCAGTGCCGGTTTCACCGAGCAGCAACACCGGGGAATCGGTACTGGCGCTGCGCCGTGCGCGGCGTTTGACTTCCAGGCTGGCGGCGCTGGTGCCAATGAAGTGAGCAAAACTGTATTTGGCCTGGCGTGCGCGCAGCAGCGAGCGGGTCGAAGCCAGTTCCTGCTGCATGCTGGAATAGCGCTTGAGCAGCGGCGACAAGGCCTGAAGCTCGTCGAACAGCGCGAAACCGATGGCACCGATCACCGCGCCGCCATCGTCGTGGATCGGCAGGCGCATGACCACCAGCGGGTCCTTCGCCGTGTCCATCATGTCCAGCAAAATCGGCTGACCGTTACTCGCTACCTGCCGCAGCAGGCTACCGGGAATCACCTGCTCACAGGGTTGACCGACCGCGCGACTGGGGTCTTCCAGGCCAAAGCGGCGCGCGTAGCGTTCATTGATCCAGACAATGCGGGCGTCGCGGTCAACGATGACCGTGCCTTCACTGGACTGCTCGATGATCTCGAACAGCGAACGGATTGCCAGTCGCCGAACGCGCCGGTAATCCTTCAGGGTTTCATTGTTGTTCATGTGCGGTTCCATCCTTCCTGTTCCTCGGCATCTGGCCGCACAGACTACTGTTTGGGACGAGCTTCAATTGAAACCGGGGTGGGCCGCCGCCAGCAATTCCCGGGTGTAGGGATGCTGCGGCGCATCGAACACGTCGTGGCTCGCGCCGCGCTCGACCACTTTGCCGTCCTTGACCACGATCAGGTCATGGGCCAGCGCCTTGACCACGGCCAGGTCGTGGCTGATGAACAGGTAGGTCAGGCCGTGTCGCTCCTGCAATTGACGCAGCAACGCGACGACCTGTTTCTGCACGGTACGATCCAGCGCGGAGGTCGGTTCGTCGAGCAATATCAAGGCAGGTTTGAGCACAAGGGCGCGGGCAATGGCGATACGTTGCCGCTGCCCGCCGGAAAATTCATGGGGGTAACGGTGCCGGCTCGACGGGTCGATGCCGACTTCTTCCAGCGCGCGAATCACTTCGGCCTCACAGCTGGCCTTGTCCAGGTCACTGTGCACTTCCAGGCCCTCGCTGATGATCTGTGCCACCGACATGCGCGGGCTGAGGCTGCCGTAAGGGTCCTGGAACACCACCTGCATCTGCTTGCGCCATGGGCGCATCTGCTTCTGGTTGAGGCTGTCCAGCCCATGGCCCTTGAAGCGGATACTGCCACGGGATTCCAGCAAGCGCAGAATGGCCTGACCAAGTGTCGACTTGCCCGAGCCGGATTCGCCGACGATGCCCAGGGTCTTGCCGCGCTCGATGCTCAGGCTGATGTCATCGACGGCTTTCAGGTATTCATGGTGCCGGTTGAAAATCCCGCCGCCGAGGGAGAACCAGACGCGCAGGTTATCGACCTCCAGCACCTTCTCGCGGGTGTCCCGGGGCAACGGCTCGCCCGCCGGCTCCGCGTCCAGCAGCAAGCGGCTGTAGGGATGTTGGGGGTTCTTGAACAGCGACTGGCAATTGGACTGCTCAACGATTTCCCCGGCGCGCATCACGCACACCCGCTGTGCGATGCTGTGCACCAGATTCAGGTCGTGGCTGATCAGCAACAGCGACATGTTCAACCGTTGCTGCAACTGTTTGAGCAGCAGGAGGATCTTGCGCTGCACGGTCACATCCAGCGCCGTGGTGGGCTCATCGGCAATCAGCAGTTCCGGCTCGCAGGCCAGCGCCATGGCGATCATCACCCGCTGGCGCTGGCCGCCGGACAACTCATGGGGGTAGGCCTTCAGTCGCTTTTTCGGGTGCTGAATGCCGACCAGCTCCAGCAGTTCGATAATCCGCGCCTGGGCCGCCTTGCCTGCCAGGCCCTTGTGCAGCAGCAAGGTCTCGCCGATTTGCCGAGACACCGTGTGCAGCGGGTTCAGCGAGGTCATCGGCTCCTGAAAGATCATCGCGATCTGATTGCCCCGCAGCTCTCGGATGACGTTGCCGTCGGCGCCGAGCAGCTCTTTGCCGCGATAGCGAATGCTGCCGGTGCTCAGTGTGCCGGCCTGGGGCAGCAACTGGAGGATCGAGTGGGCGGTCACCGATTTGCCCGAGCCCGACTCGCCGACCAGTGCCAGGCACTCGCCGGCCGGAATGTCCAGGCTGAGGTGCTTGACCACAGCGTGGCCATTGAAGGACACCGAGAGGTCACGGATTTCGATCAGGTTTTCGGACATCTCAGGACCTCGGGTCGAAGGCATCCCGCAGGGCCTCGCCAATAAACACCAGCAGCGACAGTATCAGCGCCAGTGTGAAAAATGCCGTGAAGCCCAGCCATGGCGCCTGCAGGTTCTGTTTGCCCTGGGCGATCAGTTCGCCCAGTGACGCGCTGCCGGCGGGCATGCCGAAGCCAAGGAAATCCAGCGCAGTCAGCGTAGAGATCGCCCCAGTCAGGATGAAAGGCAGATAGCTCAGGGTCGCGTTCATTGCGTTGGGCAGAATGTGGCGCAGGATCACCTTGCGATCACTCAGTCCCAGCGCGCGCGCCGCTTTGACGTATTCCAGGTTGCGCCCGCGCAGGAACTCGGCGCGCACCACGTCCACCAGCGCCAGCCATGAAAACAGCGCCATGATCCCCAGCAGCCACCAGAAATTCGGTTCGACGAAGCCCGACAGAATGATCAGCAGGTACAGCACCGGCAGACCGGACCAGACTTCCAGCAGGCGTTGGCCGAGCAAATCCACCCAGCCGCCGTAATAGCCCTGCAATGCGCCGGCAGCGATGCCGATCAGCGCACTGATAAACGTCAACGCCAGGGCAAACAGAATCGACACCCGCGCGCCGAATATGACCCGCGCCAGCACGTCCCGGGCCTGATCGTCGGTACCCAGCCAGTTGACCGAGGAGGGCGGGCTCGGCGCCGGCTTGTTCAGGTCATAGTTGGGTGTGTCATCGCTGAACGGGATCGGCGGAAACAGCATCCAGCCATCGCCCTTGCTGATCAGCTGGCGCACGTAATCGCTGCGGTAGTCCGGCTGAAACGGCAGCTGGCCGCCGAATTCCTGTTCGGTGTGACGCTTGAAGGCGGGGAAGTACAGATGGTGCTGATAACTCAGCACCAAGGGTTTGTCGTTGGCAATCAGCTCGCCGCACAGGCTGAGCACGAACAGCCCGCAGAACAGCCACAGCGACCACCAGCCGCGGCGGTTGGTGCGAAAGCGCTCGAAGCGACGGCGAGCCACCGGGGACAGTCTGCGCATCACGCATTCCTCGCGCTGAAGTCGATTCGGGGGTCAACCAGGGTGTAGCAGATGTCCCCGACCAGCTTTATCAGCAACCCGAACAGCGTGAAGATGAACAGCGAACCGAACACCACCGGGTAATCCCGTGACACGGCGGCTTCGTAACTCATGCGGCCGAGGCCGTCTAGGGAGAAGATCACTTCGATCATCAACGAACCGGCAAAGAACACACTGATGAACGCCTGGGGAATGCCGGCAACGATCAGCAGCATGGCGTTGCGGAACACATGGCCGTAAAGGACCCGCCGCTCGCTCAGGCCTTTGGCGCGGGCGGTGACCACGTACTGGCGGGTGACTTCGTTCAAGAAAGAGTTTTTGGTCAGGATGGTCAGCGTCGCGAAGCCGCCGATTACCAGCGACGTCACCGGCAACACCAGGTGCCAGAAGTAGTCGGCGATCTTGCCCAGGGTGCTCAGTTGATCAAAGTTCTCGGACACCAGCCCGCGCACCGGGAACCAGCTCAGCGACGTGCCCCCGGCGAAAACCACCACCAGCAGCATGGCGAACAGAAAGGCCGGCATTGCGTAGCCGATGATGATTGCCGTGCTGCTCCAGATATCAAAGTGACTGCCGTGCTTGACCGCCTTGCGGATGCCCAGGGGGATCGACACAAGGTAGGTAATCAACGTGGCCCATAACCCCAGCGAAATGGACACCGGCATCTTCTGCAGGATCAGGTCCGTGACCTTGGCGCCGCGAAAGAAGCTGTTGCCGAAATCCAGTTGCGCGTAGTTCTTCAGCATCAGCCACAAACGCTCATGCAAGGGCTTGTCGAACCCGTACTGGTGTTCGATTTCCTTGATGAGCTTGGGATCGAGCCCGCGACTGGCCCGGGATTGACCGGCGTTCATGGTTTCGGTGTGGCCGGCGCCAATGGTGCCGCCGGCCACGCCCTGAAGCTTGGCAATGGCCTGCTCAACGGGGCCGCCGGGCGCGGCCTGCACGATGAAAAAGTTGACCAGCAGAATGCACAGCAGCGTCGGAATGATCAGCAGCAGGCGCCTCATCAGGTAGCCGAGCATTACTTGACCTCCGAGGGAATGGCCGAAGCGCCTCGTTGTTGGGCGAACTCTTCGTTGGTCAGTGCCTGGGGGCTGACTTCCCACCAGGTGTCGATGGCCTCACTGTTGCTGGCCTGCACCTTGGGAATGCCGAAGCGGTTCCACCAGACGGTGGACGAGCCGGGCGGGTAATAGTTGGGAATCCAGTAGAAGCCCCACTGCAGAACACGGTCCAGGGCATGGGCGTAATCGACCATCGCCGGCTTGCTATCGGCTTTGGCCAAACCTTCAATCAGGGTGTCAACGGCCGGGTCGCGCAAGACCATGTAGTTGCTGGAGCCGGGATCGGTGGCGACCTTCGAGCCGAAGTTGTTGTACAGCTCCATGCCCGGGGAGGTCGAAACGCCGTAGCCGGTGACGATCATGTCGTAATCCCGGGCCATGACCCGGTTCAGGTACTGCGCCGAATCGATGCGGCGGATTTCGAAATCGATGCCGATCTGCGCCAGATTGCGCTTGTACGGCAACAGGATTTTCTCAAAGCCGCTCTGACCGTTGAGAAAGGTAAAGCTCAACGGCTCGCCCTGGGCGTTGACCAGCTTGTCACCTTGGGGCATCCATCCGGCCTCTTCGAGTAGCGCCAGGGCTTGCAGTTGTTTGTCGCGAATGAAGCCGCTGCCATCGGTTTTCGGGGTGTGGAATACCGTGGTGAATACTTCCGGCGGCACCTGACCGCGCAACGGTTCGAGAATCTTCAACTCGGATGCGGTGGGCAGCGCCGTCGCCGCCAGGTCACTGTTGGAGAAGTAGCTGTTCTGGCGCACATAAACGTTGCGCATCATCTGCTTGTTGGTCCATTCGAAATCCCACAGCAGCGCCAGCGCCTGACGCACGCGGCGGTCCTGAAATTTCGGACGGTCCAGATTGAAGACGAAGCCTTGAGAACTCTGCACGGCGCCCTTGGCCAGGTGTGCCCGTTGCAGACGGCCCTCGCTCAAGGCCGGGCTGTCATAGCCAATGGAATAACCGGTGGCAGAATATTCGCGGTTGTAGTCATAGCCGCCACCACGCAGCACCTGACGGGCGACGTCGGTGTCGCCGAAATACTCGACGCTGAAGTGATCGAAGTTGTACAGGCCACGATTGACCGGCAGGTCCTTGCCCCACCAGTCCAGGTTGCGTTCGAAGGTGATGCTGCGCCCCGGGTCGACCTTGCCGATGCGATACGGCCCGCTGCCTACCGGAATCTCGAAGCCGCCGCCATTGGCAAAGTCGCGGTCCTTCCACCAATGCTCTGGGAACACCGGCAGCGAGGCCAGGTCCAGCGGCAATGTGCGGCTCTCACTGCTTTTGAAATCAAAGCGGATCTGCGTCGGCGACTCGACTTCGACGCCTTTAACGTCCTGAAACTCGGTGCGGTACGACAGGCTGCCCTGGGTCATCAGCAGGTTATAGGTATAGCGCACGTCTTCGGCGGTGATGGCCGAGCCGTCGGAGAATTTGGCTTTAGGGCTCAGGTAGAAACGCAATGAAAGGCCGTCGGGGGCGCGCTCCATTTTCTCTGCGATCAGGCCATACACGGTGTACGGCTCGTCCAGCGACCTGACCGCCAGCGGCGCGTACAGCAAGCCATTGACCTGAGCGACGCCCGTGCCTTTGTCGAGGTACGGCATGATGTGATCGAACTGACCGATTTCCTGCGCCGAGCGGCGCATGCTGCCGCCTTTCGGGGCATCGGCATTCACGTAATCGAAATGCCCGAAATTCGCCGGATAGCGCGGCGCCTCACCGTAAACAGTCAACGCGTGTTGAGGGGCGGCGGACAAGACCTGAAAACCTGAAACGAAGACGAATGTTGCGACCATCAGCGATGACAAAACAAAACGCATTGCACGAATCCTGACTGACATTGGCGAGCAACATCAGGGTTGAAGGTCATGACGGCGCGGGTGGCCGGTCCGGTTTTTTTATTGATTACCCCGCAGGCAAGGTACCGCAAAGCCTGAGTCTTTGTAACCGGACAATACTGCTCTGGAGCAAGCATCCGATAAACAAACGGCCCGCTTTCAAGGGCGGGCCGTCCGTGCAGCAGCGCGGGGGATCAGTCCTGGCGGCTGGTCACTTCCAGCAGGTGGTAACCGAACTGGGTTTTCACCGGGCCCTGGACAACGTTCACCGGTGCGCTGAACACCACGGTGTCGAATTCCTTGACCATTTGACCCGGGCCGAAGGAACCGAGGTCGCCGCCTTGACGGCTGGACGGGCAGCTGGAGTTGGATTTTGCGACTTCGGCAAAATCAGCGCCGCCTTCGATCTGTGCTTTGAGTTCGTTGCACTTCTCTTCGCTGGATACGAGGATGTGGCGGGCAGTGGCTTTGGCCATTTGAGTAACTCCTGTGAAAAAAAGAAACGAGCGTACTCGAATAAGGGCCGCGTTTCCCGAGAAAGTTCAGGCGCCTTTGTCTTGTCGTGACAGACGACATTGTTGATTAGAGGCCTTTACTAAACAGCAGAGCGGCATGGTCCACGTACAGCTTTACTGGATCGACCTGCTTGCGCACCAGGCCGGCACTCTGATTGATCGAGTCGACGTGGTCCATCGGGTAGTCGGAGCGGATCACCTTGCCCAGGTGGGAGCTGAAGCGGCCGACCAGGCCGTCATTGGACGCCGCTTCTTTCTCGAACAGGAGCGCATAACTGCGCAACGCCAGGTGCAATGGATCCAGGGCATTGCGGCCTTCGGACAACAACGAGCCGTCGATGCAGCCGCTCCACGAGTAATAGTGGACGCCGTTGACCCGTTCTGCGCCTTCGCCGCCCCACGTCGATGGCAGCCCCTGGGAATACGTGCAGTTAAATGCCGCTACGCCTTCGGTCGTCAGCGCATCGAGTGCCTGAATCGGGTCTTGAGGCAGCGCCGAATTACCACTCAGCAGCGCCAGGAAGTGGGCAAAACCTGCGGTCAGCCGCGATGCCACCGCTTCAGGCATCTGCCCGGGCGTCAGCGCCCGACGCACCCGGTCGGCCACCTCCGAGCCGTGATTGGGCCCGCTCACGGAAGTGACCGACGCCACGATATCCGGACGCATCGCAGCGGCATAGCGGGAGGTCAGCGCGCCCTGGCTGTGTCCGATCAGGTTGACCTTCAGGTAACCGGTGCGGCGCAGAAAGCGCTCGATCTGATCAATCAATTGCTTCCCGCGGGTTTCGTTGTCGTGGACCCCGGACAGCGCCGGCACGTGGACCCTGCATCCGGCTCTCTCCAGCGCCTCGGGGATGGCATGGAACATTTCAACCGCGCCGATCCGGTCAAAGCCGAACAAGCCGTGGACCAGCAAAATGGGGTACTTGGTCGTGACTTCCTTGTACATGTCGGTCATTCCTTCGATGAAAATGAAGGATCGAGCTTAACCAGGGGTGATACGGCGGGGAGGGCGCGCAGGAGTGCGGCAACGGGCCGGTAGGTGCAGGTTGTGGAAAGCGTTAAACCGCTACAGGCCTTGTGTGACGGGGAGGCTGGAAAAGACGCTGGCGTTGCGCTGCAAATGCGCAGGGGGCGCGGGACGATTTCCCACGATCGGCGTCTTCGCGGTGACGGACCGTGGCTGACAACGACGACGATTCTGAGGGAAGCCGACGACACGGCCGGCGCCGGCTTCCTGTGTGCAAACGTTACTGATGACGCTTCTGCAAGAGTGACTGCAGAGCTACCTGTAGCGCAGTTTGTTCACGGCCTCGCCCAGAAGGCGCTCGGTGGACTCCCAGCCCAGGCAAGCATCCGTCACCGACACGCCATATTTGAGGGAAGCACTCAACGGTTGGCAGCCCTCGAACAGGTGGCTTTCCAGCATCATGCCGATCAGCGTCCGGTCACCGGCCAGTCGTTGCTGCAGCACGTCGTTGAAGACCGCCGGCTGGCGCAGCGGATCCTTGCCGCTATTGGCATGACTGCAATCGACCATGATGCGCGCGGCCATGCGGTGCTTCGCCAGACTGGCATTCACTGCTGCAACGCTAGCGGCATCATAGTTGGGCCCGCTGTGACCGCCGCGCAGCACGATGTGGGTATCGGGATTGCCCGACGTCTCGATAATCGCGGGATGCCCTTGGGGATCCATGCCGAAATGGCGGTGGGCGTGGGCCGCCGAGCGGATCGCGTCGCAGGCCACGGAGATGCCGCCGTCGGTGCCGTTCTTGAAGCCCGTTGGTACACCGAGGCCGCTGGCCATTTCCCGGTGGATCTGCGATTCGGTGGTTCTTGCGCCAATGGCGACCCAGCTCAAGACGTCATCGAAGTAGCCTGCCGCCATCGGTTGCAACAACTCCGTGGCCACCGGCAAGCCGAGGCGGACCATCTCACGCATCAACTGCCGCGACAGGGCGAGGCCCTCGGCCATGTCGTCACTGCCGTCCAGCGCGGGATCGTAAGCCAGGCCTTTCCAGCCAACCGTGGTGCGCGGCTTCTCGACATAGGCGCGCATCACCAGGAGCATCTGGTCGCTGACCTCGGCAGCCAGGCGGGCCAGGCGCTCGGCGTATTCGAGGGCGGCGTGGGGATCGTGGATCGAGCACGGGCCGACGACCACCAGGAGGCGCGAATCTTCTCCGTTGAGAATGGCGCGAATCGACTGGCGTTGGGCGGCAACCTGTAAGGTCATGGCAGCGTCCAGCGGCAGCTGATGTTTCAGCGCGAACGGCGTGGGCAGGCGTTTCGGGGCAGGGCGGTTGTCACTCAGGGTGACGGCGCTGGAGGGCAGATCGATGAGGGTGTTGCTGACGACGGGCGAATTCATGTGCTGGCTTCCTGGTCGGCGGGTATTCCCGCGCGGACCTACTGGGGTGTTCGACAATTGGCCGGATTGGCTGTGAGTAGGGCGATGCCACCTGTCAGTGACCGATCGGAGGCGGCAGGCTGTCCCGATCGGAGGTTGCTAAATCGCCAGGCGAAGTTGCTGTCGTTGCGGTAATAGTTTGTTTGGTTCATGTGCATTTCCTCGAATCGACAATCAAAAGTAGGTGGCCCAGAAAAACAAAACCCCCGGTCGGGAAGCCGACCGGGGGTGAGAGTTATCTCTCGTGGGCGTCCCGAAGTTCAGGGCGCCGTGTGGGTATCAGGCGCGCCAGTGGCTAAACCAATACCCATAAAAATAAGATGCGGGAATCGAACACGCCGTTGCATTCCAGGCAGCCGCACGCCCGGCCAGACGTGAACCGTCGGCGGCGCAGAAGAACTGAGAGGGAAGGGAAGGCAACATGGTCTGTCTCCGTGGAATGCCGCCGAGCTTACTTCAGACCCCGCGGGTTCTTCAATTGGAAATTACAATGGGGGTGATTGGGGAACGCGTGGTGATTAGCAACGGTTAAAACTGCAAAACGTCGTTCAGCCCTCTGGCACTTCCAAAGTAGCGGAAGCGGGCGGTATCACGCCGATCTTCATCCCTAGCAGTACCGCAACTTTGTGCGACTCACCCCGGCGCCCTTTCTTGCGCCCGGACAACACTTGATAGGTCGTTGCCGGGTCCACGTTGTGCTCCCTGGCAAACTCTTGAACCGATTTGCCCTGCTGTTCCAGCCAAGCCTTGGCTTGTGCGGCGGTGCGGATTCCGGGCATAGTTCAAAACCGTTCAAGTTCGTTCAAATTATTTCGATTCTATCACTCAAAAGAGTGATGTCAACAAGGCTATGCATTCAAATGAGTGGAATAAGTGCCCGAATTAGGGAAGAGCGCGAGCGCTTGGGGCTTTCACAACGCGCATTCGGTGAAATCGGTGGCGTGGAAGCCAACGCGCAGGGCAAGTACGAAAACGGCGAACGCACCCCCAAGGCCGACTATCTGGCCCGCGTCGCCCATCGCGGTGTAGACGTACTGTACGTGTTGACGGGTTCCCGCACCCCGGTGCCCATCGTCGGCCTGAGCGAAAACGAGGAGTGGATGGTGGGTAGTTATCGCAATCTAGGGAAGGAAGAGCAAGATGCCATCTGTCGGTTGACCACCACCCTGGCGGAGTACCAGAGCACCTATACGTCGGACAAAAAGCTCTGAGGCTTGCGAATGTAAAAGTCGTGCGTTTGAAGTTTTTTTCAAGTTTCACGACCGATGATGATAGTTTGTCAGCATCGTTGTAGATCATCTGGTACACATGCCCGCTCAGGGCTCCAGAGCAGATCGCTTACTTTCTTTTTGCTTACGTGGCGGTTAATCGTCATGAATCGTTCGGTGAGGTGTCTGCTTGATTAGGGTGCTGGTTGTCGATGACCATGATCTGGTTCGGACAGGTATCACGCGCATGTTGGCCGACATAGAAGGCTTGCAGGTGGTGGGGCAGGCCGAGTCCGGCGAAGAGTCGTTGCAGAAGGCCCGCGAGCTGAAACCCGACGTCGTGCTGATGGACGTCAAGATGCCCGGCATCGGCGGACTGGAAGCCACGCGCAAGCTCATCCGCAGCCATCCCGACATGAAGGTGGTGGCGGTCACGGTGTGCGAAGAAGACCCTTTCCCTACACGCCTGTTGCAAGCGGGCGCGGCGGGGTACATGACCAAAGGCGCCGGCCTGACCGAGATGGTCCAGGCCATTCGCCTGGTGTTTGCAGGGCAGCGTTACATCAGCCCGCAGATCGCCCAGCAACTGGCGCTCAAGTCATTCCAGCCGCAGACCAGCAATTCGCCGTTCGATCTCTTGTCCGAGCGGGAAATCCAGATTGCCCTTATGATTGTCGGCTGCCAGAAAGTGCAGACGATTTCCGACAAGCTTTGCCTGTCCCCCAAAACCGTGAATACCTACCGGTACCGCATATTCGAGAAGCTGTCGATTAGCAGTGACGTGGAGCTGGCCTTGCTGGCCGTCCGTCACGGCATGGTCGACGCCAGCGCATAAATGACCCAACCGTTTGATCCCAGTGCTTTTCTGTCCACCTGCAGTGGCCGCCCCGGCGTATATCGGATGTTCGATATCGACGGCAAGCTGCTGTACGTCGGCAAGGCCAAGAATTTAAAGAAGCGCCTCGCCAGCTATTTCCGCAAGACCGGTCATGCCCCGAAAACCGGTGCGTTGGTCGCGCGGATCGCCCAGGTTGAAACCACCATCACCGCCAATGAAACCGAGGCGCTGTTGCTGGAACAAACCCTGATCAAGGAGTCGCGACCGCCGTACAACATCCTGTTGCGCGACGACAAGTCTTACCCCTACGTGCACCTGTCCGATGGCGAATTCCCGCGGTTGAGCATCCATCGTGGTGCCAAAAAGGCCAAAGGCCGCTACTTCGGGCCTTACCCCAGCGCCGGCGCGATTCGCGAAAGCCTGAGCATTCTGCAGAAGACCTTCCACGTTCGTCAGTGCGAAGACAGCTTCTACAAGAACCGCACCCGGCCTTGCCTGCAATACCAGATCAAGCGCTGCAAAGCACCGTGCGTGAACCTTGTCGAGCCGCAAATCTACAACGAGGACGTGCGTCACTCGGTGATGTTCCTCGAAGGCCGCAGCAATGCCCTCACCGACGAACTCAATGCGCTGATGGAAAAGTCGGCGATGAACCTCGATTTCGAGCACGCCGCCGAGCTGCGTGATCAGATCGGCCTGCTGCGTCGCGTCCAGGACCAGCAGAGCATGGACGGCGGTACCGGCGACGTCGATGTCGTGGCGGCGTTCGTCAATCCGGGCGGCGCCTGTGTGCACCTGATCAGCGTGCGCGGCGGGCGGGTGTTGGGAAGCAAAAACTTCTTCCCCCAGGTCGGCATCGAGGAGGAGGTGGGCGAGGTCATGTCCGCCTTCCTGGCCCAGTATTTCCTGGGCGGCGGCGAGCGCGAATTGCCGGGCGAGGTCATCGTCAACGTGGTCAGCGAGGATTTCCCCGCGCTGATCGACGCGATCGATGCTTCCCGCGGCCGAGAAATCATCATCAGTCACCGTGTGCGTGGCACCCGCGCGCGCTGGCAGCAACTGGCGGTGACCAATGCCGAGCAGGCGTTGATGGCGCGGCTTGCCAATCGTCAGCACGTCACCGCGCGCTTTGAAGCGCTGGCTCAGGTGCTCAAGCTCGAGGAGCCGCCGCAGCGTCTGGAATGCTACGACATCAGCCATTCCAGCGGCGAAGCGACCGTGGCGTCGTGCGTGGTGTTCGGTCCCGAAGGCCCGATCAAGTCGGATTACCGCCGCTATAACATTGAAGGCATCACGGCGGGGGATGATTACGCTGCCATGCACCAGGCACTCACCCGTCGCTTCAGCCGAATCAAGGACGGCGAGGGTAAATTGCCCGACATCTTGCTGGTGGACGGCGGCAAGGGTCAGTTGAGCATGGCCCGCGACGTGATGAACGAACTGGCCATCCCCGACCTGATCCTCTTGGGTGTCGCCAAGGGCGCTACGCGCAAAGCTGGTTTCGAGACGTTGTACTTGAACGATGCCGCCCATGAGTTCACCCTCAAGGGCGATTCCCCCGCGCTGCACCTGATCCAGCAAATCCGTGACGAAGCTCACCGGTTTGCCATCACCGGGCACCGTGCGCGACGCGGTAAAACCCGTCGAACCTCAACCCTGGAAGGGGTGGCAGGGGTGGGGCCGACTCGGCGTCGCGACCTGCTCAAGCACTTCGGCGGGCTTCAGGAATTGTCCCGGGCCAGCATCGAAGAAATTGCCAAGGCGCCGGGAATCAGCAAAAAGCTCGCAGAGTCGATTTATGCAAACCTGCACAGCGAGTAGAATGCTCGCTCACCTCGTAGCCAGTTGTGCCGATGAATATCCCTAATCTGATCACCGTATTACGTGTCCTGCTGATTCCGATCTTCATTCTGTTGTTCTATCTGCCGTACCACTGGAGCTACATGGCCGCCAGTTCGGTGTTCGCCCTGGCAGCCGCGACCGACTGGCTGGATGGATATCTGGCAAGACGCCTGGAGCAAAGCACACCGTTCGGGGCCTTTCTCGACCCGGTGGCTGACAAACTGATGGTGGCCGTTGCGCTGGTGTTGCTGGTGCAGGCTCACGCCAACCTTTGGCTAACCTTGCCGGCCGCCGTGATCATCGGTCGAGAGATCGTTATCTCGGCGTTGCGCGAGTGGATGGCCGAGCTGGGTGCGCGAGCCCAAGTGGCCGTGTCGAACCTGGGTAAATGGAAAACCGCGGCGCAAATGCTTGCGCTGGTCATCCTGCTGGCCAACCCGCCTGCGTTTACCTTCTGGGTGGTGTTGGGTTATGTGCTGCTGATGATCGCGGCGGGCCTTACGTTGTGGTCAATGGTGCAATACCTTCGCGCCGCATGGCCGCATCTGCGCACGACCACAGATGAAAAATAAGTATTTTTAAATCAAGGGGTTGACGGGGTCATTTGAGTGTATAGAATGGCGCCCACACAAAGCGGGAATAGCTCAGTTGGTAGAGCACGACCTTGCCAAGGTCGGGGTCGCGAGTTCGAGTCTCGTTTCCCGCTCCAGTTTGTATGCGTTTAGCGGTAGTGGTTGGATCGTTGAACGTTTGAGGCCGAGTAGCAAAATGGTTATGCCGCGGATTGCAAATCCGCTTACGCCGGTTCGATTCCGACCTCGGCCTCCACATTTAAAGCCCGTAAGATCAACGTCTTACGGGCTTTTTTGTGGGTGGCGTTTGGTGAGTCACTTCCGCAATTCTGGCTATCGCTTCCGCAACACTGTATGAAGCGATAGCTCACGTCCCAAGCCACTCTTCTCCGTTACCGGTTCAACTGACATCAAGCGCGCTTGAGTTCGATCAGATAACACCACACGCCATCCGATCACCGCCACCGCCCAATGGCATGGGCATATCGGAGTGGTTGTCGCCGCCGACATGGATCATGAGCGCGTGACCTTTGACGTCGGAAATCTTCTTCAGGCGTGGTGCGAGCACAGGATAGTTGGCCACCCCATCGGCGTTGACGTAGACCGCTGGCAGGTCACCCAAGTGGCCTTCGCCATAGGGCCCCAGATGCTTGCCAGTTTTCGCTGGGTCGAAGTGGCCGCCTGCTGCGAGTGCCGCGACTTTTTTGCCGTCTTTCATGCCCGAATCGCAACTCGACTTTTCGTGAACATGAAAACCGTGAATCCCGGCGGGTAGAGATTTCAGCTCGGGGGTGAACACCAGCCCGTAAGCGGTCTCGCTGATGGTCACCTCGCCAACAGGCTGTGGGGCGCCATCAGCGCTCACCAGGTTCATCGGGACATTCAGCGATGCCGCCTGAGCGCTCACCGTAAATGCTCCAATCAGGCTCAGCCACAAAGCGGATTTCATAGACACCTCATTTGGTTCGTCAAAAGAAAGGGGCAGCACAGCTACGACAACGAGTCACCCTAAGCTGCGAGAAAGCATAGACAGGTATCGAGCCTGCGACGGTAAACAAACGTAACCAATTGAATCCGAAAGCTTTGAACTTGCCTCCAAGGCTGGGGATGTATATATTCCCCACTCTTGTCAGCAGGCCTCGCGACATGGCTCGCGAAGGTCAAGGTTGATATGTGCTACCGCCCTGATGGTGAAATTGGTAGACACACCGGACTTAAAATCCGTCGTCCGAAAGGATGTGCCGGTTCGACTCCGGCTCGGGGCACCATTCAGAAAAAAGGCACTTGAGGGCAACCTCAAGTGCCTTTTTCGTCTTTACCCCCGCAACACTTTCCGCAAAAACGGCGCCGTCCGGCTCTCTTCCACGTCGGCAATCTCCTCAGGCGTACCACACGCCACAACATTCCCCCCCTTGTCCCCAGCCCCCGGCCCGATGTCGATCACCCAGTCACTCTGCGCAACCACGCGCATTTCATGCTCGACCACCACCACGCTATGCCCCGCATCCACCAACGCATTCAGCTGCGTCAGCAGCCGATCCACATCGGTGGGGTGCAGGCCTGTGGTCGGTTCGTCGAGCACATACAGGGTGGCGCCGCGCTGGCTGCGCTGTAGCTCCGTCGCCAACTTGATGCGCTGGGCTTCACCGCCGGACAACTCAGTTGCAGGCTGACCCAGACGCAGGTACCCCAGACCAATATCACGCAGTACTGTCAGCGAGCGCAGCACGGCGGGCTGCTCGGCGAATACATCCACCGCTTGCTCAACCGTCAGTTGCAACACGTCGGCGATGCTCAGCTCGTTCCAGCGAATGGCCAGGGTGTCCGGGTTGTAGCGCGCACCATGGCAGGTCGGGCAGGGCGCGTAGACGCTGGGCATGAACAGCAATTCAACGCTGACAAACCCTTCGCCTTCGCACACCGGGCAGCGGCCTTTGGCGACGTTGAACGAGAACTGTCCGGCGTCGTAGCCGGCCTTCTGCGCGTCGGGCGTCGCGGCGAACAGTTTGCGCACGCTGTCGAACAGCCCGGTGTAAGTCGCAAGATTGGAACGCGGGGTGCGGCCGATGGGTTTCTGGTCAACCTGCACCAGACGCTTGATCGCGCTCATTCCGCCCGCAATGTGCCCGCCGGTGGGTTGTGGCACATCGTCTTCCAGGCTGGACTCTTCTGCGTCGACCTCCGCAACCGGGCGTCCTAGTTCCGCGGCCACCAGCTCCAGCAATGCCTGGCTGACCAGACTGGATTTACCGGAACCCGAGATGCCCGTCACCGAGGTGAAGCAGCCCAGCGGAAACTCCGCGCTCAGTGAATTGAGGTTGTTGCGGGTAATGCCTTCCAGGCGCAGCCAGTCGGTCGGCTGCCGTCTTGCGGCGCGCACCTCGACGTGCTCAGCGAACAAATGCCGGCGCGTTTGCGAGGCTTCAATCTCGGCCAGGCCTTCGGGAGGGCCGCTGTACAGCACGTGGCCGCCATGCTCTCCAGCGGCAGGGCCGACGTCGATCAACCAGTCGGCGCGGCGCATGGTTTCCAGATCGTGCTCGACGACGAACAGTGAGTTGCCCGACGCCTTCAGCTGTTGCAACGCAGTGAACAGGGATTCACTGTCCGCCGGGTGCAGGCCCGCAGAAGGCTCGTCCAGCACGTAGATCACGCCGAACAGTTGCGACCCCAGCTGCGTCGCCAGGCGCAGGCGCTGCAACTCACCGGACGACAGCGAAGGCGTGCTGCGGTCCAGCGCTAGATAACCGAGCCCCAGCTCGGTGAGGGTGCTGACCCGCGCCAGCAAATCCTGAGCGATGCGCTGGGCGGCGAGACGTTTTTCGACAGACAAGTTGGGTGTCGCACGCACATCGGGTGCTGCGTCGTGGGCCGAGCCGCCTGCAGTGACGCGCTTCTTTTTCGCCTCGGCCATCTGCTTGCGATCAAGCACCGCGCTCCCGCGCTCTTCATTTTCAAAAACGCCCGCCGCCACTGGACGCAAGACCTCGGCCAGCCGCAGCAGCGGCATCTGCGCCAATTCACCGATATCGAGGCCGGCAAAGGTCACCGACAGGGCTTCGCGCTTCAGGCGTTTGCCATCGCACAACGGGCACGGGCTGCCACGCATGAACCGCGAAACGCGCTTTTTCATCAGCGCGCTCTGCGTGGTCGCGAAGGTGTGTTGCACGTAGCGCCGGGCGCCGGTGAAGGTGCCGTGATAACTGGGTTCGAGTTTGCGCTTGAGTGCCAGACGGGTTTCTTCCGGGGTCAGGCCTCCATATACCGGCACGTTGGGCTGTTCGTCGGTGAACAGAATCCAGTCACGGTCCTTTTTCGGCAGGTCACGCCACGGGGTGTCGACGTCGTAACCCAGGGTCACGAGGATGTCGCGCTGGTTCTGACCACCCCACGCCAGGGGCCACGCGGCGATGGCGCGCTGGCGGATGGTCAGCGAATCGTCCGGCACCATCAGCTCTTCCGGAATCTCATAGACCCGGCCCAGGCCGTGGCACTCGGGGCAAGCGCCCTGGGGCAGGTTGGGCGAGAAGTCTTCGGCGTAGAGCATGGGCTGGCCCGGCGGGTAAGTGCCGGCGCGGGAGTAGAGCATGCGGATCAGGCTGGACAGAGTGGTGACGCTGCCAACCGAGGAGCGCGTGCTCGGCGTGCCGCGCTGTTGCTGCAGCGCGACGGCCGGGGGCAGGCCTTCGATGGAGTCGACATCGGGCACGCCCACTTGATCGATGAGGCGTCGGGCATAGGGCGCAACGGATTCGAAGTAGCGGCGTTGGGCTTCGGCGTACAGGGTGGAGAACGCCAGCGAGGATTTGCCGGAGCCCGACACGCCGGTGAACACCACCAGCGAGTCGCGGGGGATGTCGATGTCCACGTTTTTGAGGTTGTGCTCACGGGCACCGCGCACCCGGACGAATCCGGGGCGGTTAGCATCGACGGTGAAGGAAGAAGGGCGGGCGTCGTCTGGCAGGTGCGGCGGTGTGGTCATGGGTGAGGCCTTTGAATCCTGAAATACAAGAACGGGTTTACTCGGCGAGGGGCACTTTGGGCGTGTGCCCGGCGTCGTCGTGATCGCCGCCGGTCAGCGGCTCGTCTTCACGCACGTCGTCGGTGCGATCGCGATCATCGGCCACGTCGGCTGGGCGCGCGTCGGGGTCGTTGAGTTTTTCGCCGGGGATATGAGCGTTGCGGGTTGTCATGCGGTTTCTCCTGTCAGTTCTTCGGATGCTTCACGAATGACCTCGGCGGCCTGCAGGCCCTGGAGGAACCCAGCCAGCGCCACTTCTTCAAGGCGCAGGCCTTTGCGCTGGCGGATGCGCGGCAGCTTGGACAGTTCACCCATCGCGAAGGCCTCCAGCACCGCCGGATGGATGTAGCACTTGCGGCAGACCGCCGGGGTGTTGCCCAGCAGCCGCGCGACTTCCTTGACCATGGACACGACGTGTTTCTTCGCATCCGCTTCCGGTTCCCAGTGCAGCTTGCGCAGGGTCGCCAGTGCCATCGCGCTGCCAGCCCAGGTGCGGTAATCCTTGGCAGTGAAATCGGCGCCGGTGAGGGTGTGCAAGTACTGGTTAATGTCGTGTGAGGAAACGGTATGCCGCTGGCCGTCGTCATCCAGGTACTGGAAGAGGTTCTGACCAGGCAATTCCATGCAGCGCTTGATGATGTTCGCCAAACGCCGGTCAGTGACGCTGAGCCGGTGCTCGACGCCGCTCTTGCCGCGAAATTCGAAGTAGATCTTGCTGCCCTTCACGTCGACGTGTTTGTTGCGCAACGTGGTCAGTCCGTAGGAGCGGTTGTCCCGGGCGTACTGGCTGTTGCCGATGCGGATCAGCGTCTGGTCCAGCAGCGACAGCACCGCCGCCATGACTTTCTCGCGGCCCATGCCGGGTTTGGCCAGCTGCGCTTCCAGCTGTTTGCGCACTTTGGGCAGCGCCTGGCCGAAGGCGATCATCCGCGAGTACTTGTTCTCGTCACGAATCTCGCGCCAGCGCGGGTGATAGCGGTACTGCTTGCGTCCGCGAGCGTCACGGCCGGTGGCTTGCAGATGGCCCTGGCGGTCGGCACAGATCCACACGTCTGTGTATGCCGGTGGGATCACCAGCGCGTTGATGCGCTTGATCACGTCCTCGTCGCGGATGCGCTCGCCGTCGGTGTCGAAGTAGGCGAACTTGCCGCGCAGGATCTTGCGGGTAAATCCGGGCTGGCCGTCGTCGACGTAGTGCAGATCTTTGGGCAGGTCTTCGCTGTGGATTGTGTCCGGCATGAAAGGCAGTCCTGAATGCGGGTCTTTTTGCATTGACCGTGGCGCTGCGCAGTCGTGCCGACTAATTGCATACTGATGAATCGGACGGGTGATTGCTCGCCTACGCCAGCAGCGCGACTGATTTGATCTGCGCCCAGAGCGTCTGCCCGGGTGCCAGCTGCAGCTGATCCCTGGAGTAGCGGGTAATCCGTGCCAACAGCGGCGAGCCGCCAGCATCGAGGCGTACCAGCACATGGGCGGCGTTGTCAGCGGCGATCTCTTCGATGACCGTGACCGGCAGGCGATTGAGGATGCTGCTTTGAGCGTCGGGTTGCAGGCTCAGGCTCACGTCCCGTGCCTGCACTTTGAGGCGCAGCGGCTTGCCGGGCAGCAAGGCGGAATGGGCGACGCGAATACTCAGTTGGCTGCGTGGCAGTTGAACGGTGATGAGCTGATAAGCGGCGTCGTAGGCCAGCACGCTGCCTTCGATTACCACGCCCGCGTCATCGCCCATCGCCAGCGGCAGATCCAGCCGCGCCAGTGTTTCGCCGATAGGGCCGCTGGCCAGCGCTTTGCCGTCGCTGAGCAGGACAAGATGGTCGGCCAGTCGCGCCACTTCATCCTGGGCGTGGCTCACGTAAATCAACGGAATATCCAGCTCGTCGTGGAGGCGTTCGAGGTAGGGCAGGATTTCGCTTTTGCGCTGCGCGTCCAGCGCCGCCAAGGGTTCGTCCATCAATAGCAGGCGCGGGCTGGTCAGCAACGCGCGGGCGATCCCGATCCGCTGACGTTCACCGCCCGACAGTTTGTCGGGGGTGCGGCTGAGCAAATGATCGATGCCCAGCAGCAAGGTCGCCTGCTGCAACGTAATGCGCCTGTCGCGCTCGGGAATGCGCTTAAGACCGAAGCGCAGATTGCCCTCGACGTCGAGGTGCGGAAACAGGCTCGCTTCCTGGAACACGTATCCCAGGGAGCGCTTGTGTGGGGGCAGAAAGATGTTGTTGGCGCTGTCCTGCCAAACCTCACCGTTGACGCGGATATAGCCGTCGGCCGCCTTTTCCAGCCCGGCGATGCAACGCAGGCAGGTGGTTTTGCCGGAACCTGAGTGGCCATACAGCGCCGAGACGCCGCGACCGGGCAGGTTGAGGTCGACATCCAGGGCAAACCCGGCAAACGCCAGCTTCAATCGAACATCAATCGTCGAACTCATGCGCCGCTCCACGCCGACCGGGCCTTGCCGCTGGAGTACAGCGCCAGCAGCACGACAAAGGAGAAGACCAGCATCGCCCCTGCCAGCCAATGGGCCTGGGCGTATTCCATGGCTTCGACATGGTTGTAGATTTGCGTGGACACGACCCGGGTTCTCTCCGGGATATTGCCGCCGATCATCAGTACCACGCCGAACTCACCCACGGTGTGGGCGAACCCCAGAATCGCCCCGGTGATGAAGCCAGGGCGCGCCAGCGGCAGGATCACGGAGAAGAACGTGTCCCAGGGGCCTGCTCGCAACGTAGCCGCCACTTCAAGGGGGCGTGGGCCGATGGCGACGAAGGCGTTCTGCAAGGGCTGCACCACGAACGGCAGGGAATACAGCACCGAGCCGATCACCAGCCCGGTGAAACTGAAGGTCAGCGTGCCGAGCCCCAGGCTCTGGGTCAGTTGCCCGATCGCGCCATTCGGCCCGAGCAACAGCAACAGATAAAAGCCGATCACCGTGGGCGGCAGCACGAGAGGCAGCGCCACCACCGCGCCGATCGGGCCTTTCAGCCATGAGCGAGTGCGCGACAACCACAGCGCGATGGGCGTGCCGACGATCAGCAGAATCACGGTGGTCAGGGACGCCAGTTTCAGCGTCAGCCAGATGGCCGCGAGGTCGGCACTGCCCAGCAGCATTTACAGCTGATACCCGTAGGACTTGATGATCGCGGCGGCTTTCGGGCCTTTGAGGTAATCCATCAGCGCCTTGGCGGCGGCGTTGTCTTTGCCCTTGTTGAGGATCACCGCGTCCTGCTTGATCGGCTCATGCAGGTTGGCGGGCACGATCCACGCCGAGCCACCGGTCAGCTTGCCGTCCTTGAACACCTGGGAGAGGGCGACGAAACCCAGTTCCGCGTTGCCGGTCTGCACGAATTGATAGGCCTGGGCGATGCTCTGGCCTTCGACGATCTTGCTTTTGGTCGCTTCGGTCAGGCCCAGTTTCTCCAGGGTCTGGGTGGCGGCGAGGCCGTAGGGGGCGGCTTTCGGGTTGGCGATGGACAGGTGTTCGAATTTGCCGTCCTTGAGCACCTGGCCCTTGTCGTCGACATAGCCGTCTTTGGCCGACCACAGCGCCAAAGTGCCCACCGCGTACGTAAAGCGCGAGCCTTTCACCGTCTCGTTTTCGCTCTCCAGTTTGGCCGGGGTGGTGTCATCGGCGGCGAGGAATACTTCGAACGGCGCGCCATTTTTGATCTGGGTGTAGAACTGGCCGGTCGCGCCGAAAGAGGCGATCAACTTGTGACCAGTGTCTTTTTCGAAGTCCTGGGCGATGGCCTGGATCGGCGCGGTGAAATTGGCGGCGACGGCCACCTGAACCTCATCGGCGAGCGCTGTGCCCGACGACAGCGCGGCACAGGCGAAAACCAGCGAGGTGAGGGTGACGCGATTTGAAACTGCGTGCATGGAACGGCTCCGGGCTAGCGAACGGAATGAGGAAGAAAGCCAACCGGACGTCGGTCTAACGCTATGCAGCGAAATATATAGCGACTCTTCTCCGCGCGGAAGCCGGATCTTGCCGCGCTGGGGTTTTATCTCGTTGACCTAACGCCCGGCCAGCCGTTCAAGGGCGCCAATGGCCAGCGTCCGGGTGAGTTCTTCTGCCGACAGCGAGTGCTTGATGCCCACTGCCTGACCCGCCCAGAGATTCATGAAACCGTCGTCGCCTCGGGCTTCAGCCTTGCTGCGCAGCGGCATCAACGCGCCGCCCGCGGTGGGGAAGGCCGGCGCGGCAGCGGCCATGGGCCCGATCTCACCCATGATGCGATTGACGATGCCCCGGGCCGGGCGACCGGTGAAGATGTTGGTGATAGCCGTCTGGCTGTCCTGGGCACGGCTCAGTGCCGCCTGATGCAGCGCCGACGTCTTGGCTTCAGGGGTGAACAGGTAGGCCGTGCCGAGCTGAACCGCTGACGCGCCGAGCATGAACGCGGCGGCGATCCCGCGACTGTCGGCAATGCCGCCGGCGGCGATGACCGGCACCGTCACCGCATCGACGATCTGCGGCACCAGCGCCATTGTGCCGACCTGGGTGTGCAATTGATCGCTGAGGAACATGCCGCGATGGCCGCCAGCCTCGTAGCCCATGGCGATGATCGCATCGCAACCCCGCGCTTCGAGCCACACAGCTTCTTCCACAGTGGTCGCGGAAGAAAGCACCTTCGCACCGGTGGCCTTTACCCGCGCCAGCAGTGCAGCCTCGGGCAGACCGAAATGGAAGCTGACCACTTCCGGCTTCAGCTCTTCGATCAAGGCGCAGGCCGCCTCATCAAAGGGCGCGCGATTGGATGTGGGAGTGGGGGCATCGAAGTCGGCGCCCAGTTCGTTGTAGTAGGGCTTGAGCAGGTCTTTCCAGTCGGCGTCGGCCTGTGTATCGGGCAGAGGATTCTGGTGGCAGAAAAAATTCAGGTTCAGCGGCGCATGGGTGCCCGCGCGGATCCGCGCCACTTCTTCGCGAATCTGCGCCCGGGTCAGCATGGCGCAGGGCAGCGAGGGCAGGCCACCGGCTTTGCCGACCGCGACGGCCATCGCCGACCCGGACGCCCCGGCCATGGGCGCTTGCAGGATGGGCAGTTCGATGTCCAGCAGTTTGAGCAGGCGGGTATCGGGCCAGGCTATCATTGGCAGAGTCTCCAAAGCGAAAAGAGCAAGAGCAAAGATGCGGTTGATTTAATAGACGCTCGGTCTAATATGCAACCCCATGAACGATATCATTGCAAAACCCCGACGCCCCGGCCGCCCACCCAAAGTGGCACGCCCCGATGACTTCGACACCCGCGAGGCGCTGATCCGCTGCGGCGTGGAGATACTGACCGAACAGGGCTTCATGGCCACGGGCATCGACGGCATCCTTAAACGCGTCGGCGTGCCCAAAGGCTCCTTCTATCACTACTTCGCCAGCAAAGAGGTGTTCGGCCTCGCGGTGCTCGACAGCTACGCCAGCTACTTCGCCCGGCGCCTGGATCGCTGGCTGCTGGATGAAACGCTGTCGCCGCTGGAACGGCTGGCCGGGTTCGTTCAGGAATCGAAGGTCAACATCGCCCGCCACGATTTTCGGCGCGGCTGCCTGGTGGGCAACATGGGCCAAGAGGTGAGCGTCCTGCCAGCGGGCTTTCGTGAGGCGCTGGAAAAAGTTTTCCTCGACTGGCAGGTGCGCCTGACGGTGTGCTTCAAGGCGGCGATCGCTGCGGGCGAACTGCCGTCACGCACCGACTGCTCAGAGCTGGCGGCGTATTTCTGGATCGGCTGGGAGGGTGCCGTGCTGCGGGCTCGACTGGTGCAGAACGAGCAGCCGCTCAATACCTTCATCATCGGATTTCTGCGCGGATTGCCGCGCTGATGTTTTCAGGTCTGGTTATAGACGAGCGGTCTAAATAGGAGAAGGGCAATGTTTAAAGGCATCCTGATCAACAAAGACGACCACGGCTACCGAGCCGAGGTGACAGACATCGATGACAGTCAGTTGCCCGAAGGCGACGTCACTGTTCGCGTCAGCCACAGCACATTGAATTACAAGGACGGCCTGGCGATCACCGGCAAAGGCCCGATCGTGCGGCAGTTTCCGATGGTGCCCGGCGTGGATCTGGCCGGCACGGTCGAGGACAGCAGCGATCCTGACTTCAAACCCGGCGATCAAGTGCTGCTCAATGGCTGGGGCGTCGGCGAAGGGCACTGGGGCGGGCTGGCGCAGAGGGCGCGGTTGCAGGGCAAATGGCTGATACCGCTGCCAAGCGCATTCACGCCGGCGCAGGCTATGGCCATCGGCACGGCGGGCTACACCGCAATGCTCGCGATCATGGCGCTGGAGAAAAACGGCGTGACCCCGGACAAGGGTGATGTGCTGGTGACCGGGGCCAATGGCGGTGTCGGCAGCTTCGCCATCGCACTGCTGGCGAAGCTCGGCTACCGCGTTGTGGCCTCCACCGGCCGCTTGGGCGAGAGCGACTACCTGACGTCCCTCGGCGCAGCGGAAATCATCGATCGTGCCACGCTGGCCGAACCGGGCAAGCCATTGGCGAAAGAGCGCTGGGCCGGGGCGATCGATTCGGTGGGCAGTCACACCCTGGCCAACATTTGCGCCAGCACTCGGTATTGGGGCACGGTCGCCACCTGCGGTCTGGCCCAGGGCATGGACTTTCCGGCGTCGGTCGCGCCGTTCATTCTGCGCGGCGTGACCCTCGCCGGCATCGACAGTGTCATGCGCCCGCGCCAGGACCGCATCGACGCCTGGGCGCGTCTGGCCCGGGATCTCGATGTGTCGCTGCTGCCGTTGATCAGCCGGGAGATCGGCTTGAGTGAAGTGGTTGAAACCGCGCACCTGCTCATGGACGGGCAGGTACGCGGGCGCATCGTGGTCGATACCCGGCGCTGATCAGCCGCAGGTGAAGGGGCGCACGTCGAGCACCCTGACCTGCGCCATGGCGGGGTGACGGGGATTGAGCAGCAGGTTGCGCGTGTGGGTGATGGTCGCCGACGGCACGATCAACCCGAGTTGCTCGCGCCGCTCCAGCCAGGCGCCGCCGAAATCCATGCTGGGTCGATCCGCCGGCGTGACGTCCCACCCGGGCGGCAGTTGTGCGAGAGCAGGCTGCCAATACAGCCCGGGGTCATCCGGCAACTGCAGGTGAACGAGCTGGAAACCTGGCTGCGGCAGGTTCGCGCATTGAATGAGCGTGTCCAGCGCACAGCCTGACGCGCTCAGCGCCAGGTAGACCGCCGGCTGGTCGGCATGACTCCAGCGCCCGCCGAACTGCGCGGCGCCCGTGCCGGACAGATCGTTCGCGGCACTCTCCTTGCTGATCCTCCAGGCCTGCATCAGACGACCCCGCCATGCTGCAAGGCGCTGAGCACCCGGCGTGCCTGGCGCGCGCCGATTTCGGTTTCGCACAGGGCGATGGGTGTCTGGCCGTTGAGTGCGCGGTTGGAGGCCACCATCCAGCGGCGGGCGGTGTTCTGGTCTTCGAAGAGTTCGGCGGCGTGGGTGGCAAGGGCGGCGACCCGGTCGAGGCGTTCGGAGCCGACGATGTCTAGCGGCCGTTGCTGACGCTGGCGGCGTTCCAGGGTGGAGACCGAGCTGGCCAGCAAGGCTTCGAGCTGGCTGTTGCTGAGGCGGAAGGCGTTGCGCAGCACCTTGACCCAGCCGGGCGGGAAGCCCGAGCGGATGTAGTCCAGCCGTTCGGTTTCGTTGCGTGCGTTGAGCTGGTCGGCGATCAACCAGAATGAGGGGGCGGTGTCGGTTATCGCTGCTTGAAGAGTCGAAGGCACGTCCATGCTCCTTGTGAGATCCGGTGCAGCGACCTTACGCCGCTGTCAGGGTTTCTCAAGCGAGAAGCTGTTACCGGCGTTTGCATGCCTGGCAGTTTTCGCATGCCCGGCTTCATTTGTAGGACCGGCTTTAGCCGGGAAGCTTCTAGCGGGTCTTTGCGACGTTCGCTGTTGGACCGGATGCTTGCTCCGCTGCTCGACCCTCGCGATCAAGAAGCGCCTGCTTGCGCTCCACACCCCAACGATAACCCGACAACGCGCCATCACCGCGCACCACGCGGTGACAGGGAATCGCCACGGCGATGTGATTCGCCGCGCAGGCCAAGGCGACCGCGCGACTGGCGGTCGGCGCGCCGATACGCTGGGCGATTTGCGCGTAGCTCGCGGTGGTGCCCGGCGGGATCTGCGCCAGGGCCTGCCAGACCCGCTGCTGAAAGGCGGTGCCTTGCAAATCCAGCGGCAGGTTCAGGCCCAGCTTCGGCGCCTCGATAAACCCCACCACCTCAGCCATCAGCCGCTCGAAGTCGGCATCGCCGCCGATCAGCGTGGCGCTGTGAAACTGATCCTGCAGGTCTTGCACCAATCGATTGGGGTCATCGCCGAGCAGAATGGCGCACACGCCCTTGGTGCTCTGGGCCACCAGAATCGCCCCCAGAAAGCACTCTCCGACGGCAAATCGAATCTCTAGCGCGACGCCGCCCTTGCGGTAGTCCGTGGGGCTCATACCCAGCAATCCTGCGCTGGCTTCGTAAAAGCGGCTGTTGGAATTGAAACCAGCGTCGTACAGGGCGTCAGTGATGCGCCCGCTGCCGGTCAGTTTGGTGCGCACCTTGTCGGCGCGGTGGGCGTTGGCGTAGCCCTTGGGCGTCAGGCCGGTAACCGCCTTGAAGACGCGGTGGAAATGCCAGGGGCTCATGGACGCGTGGGCAGCCAGTTCGGCGAGGGTCGGCAGCCATTCCGCTTCGGCGATAAGTCGGCACGCCCCGGCGACCACGGCGGCATGCTGCTCAGCCAGACCGGTGCGGTCGGCGGCGGCACGTTTGCTCGGGCGAAACCCGGCGGCTTCGGCCTCGGTGGCACTGTCAAAGAACACCACGTTTTCCGGGCGTGGCAAGCGTGCGCTGCTGCCGGGGCGGCAGTAGACGCCGGTGGTGCGTACGCCGTAGACGAACAGCCCGTCGGCGCTGGCATCCCGGGACACCACGGCGTTCCAGCGCGGATCGAGCTCGACGCTTTCGGAGGACTGATTGCTCGGTTGGCGGCTCATTGTGCGGCTCTCTGACGGTTCACTGGCCTGTACGTTAGCTGCTGTGATGGAAGGCGACACTCCGAGTCTTGCGCTCAAACTTTTGCCTTCATGTCAGCCTGTTCGATCAGCCCAGCATCGGCGGCAAGGTGCCGAGCAACGACACCGCCGCCAGCGCACCCGCGCCAAACAGGCCTTCCAGCAATACGCTCAGCCTCAGGCGCGCCATCGGCAAATCAACCGCTCGGGCCAATTGCCGGTTCAGCGCGGCCAGCAACAGCATGCCCACCACCATGGTTACTTTGACGGCCAGCACCAGGCCGAACCCGGCAAACGCAGGCTCTGGCCAGATCCCGCCGCTGAGTGCACGAACGTTGATCAAGCCCGTTGCGATGATGACCGCCACCAGTGCGTAGCCGATGCCGCTGAAACGCCGCAATACCACCGCGAGGTCGACGCCATGAGCAGCCCGCAGCAGCAGGACCAGCATCAGCAAGCCGCCGAGCCATGTGCCGACGCCGAGCAGGTGCAGCATCTGGTTGAGGATCAACAACTGGCCTTTCAGTCCATCGAACATCGCGCCGTGACCGACCGGCGCCAGGGTCAGCAGCAACAGGGTGTTGAGAACCAGTAAAACGCTTGGCTTTACGCGGGAATTGAGGATGACCACCAGCGCGTTCAGCAGCAGATGAACCACCCACACGTGACCGAACCAGGTACTGCCCAGCACCAGTCCGACAGTAGAAGGATCAATCGCGCTGCTCCAGTCGCTGCTCAGATAAGCTGCCGTCAGCATCAGCCAGGCCACAGCGCTCGCCAGGGCAATGGCGGCAAGCCAGCCGGTCAGCCGACTCAGGCGAGTTGCTGCCGGGCTGGCTTCAAAAGGTTGCAGGTGCCGGGCAAACAACAGGCTGCGGAACGCGCCGACCCCGAACAGCAACAGCACTGCGCCGAAGTGGATGAAGCGGCACAGGATCAGTCCTTCGTGCATGGGGTTATGGCGTCACCTGAAAGCGGTACGTGCCTTCGCTCTTGTGGGTGTCCACCGATACGGCGTGCCATTCCACCTTGTATTTGCCCGGGACCATCGGCACGGCCGGGGTCACGATCAGGACTTTCTGGTTGTTGGGATCGGTTTCGACACTGCGCGTCTGGATGATTTCCGTCGGCGTGTCGGGCGCGTCCAGGCTGATCACCACCTTGGTGAATTTATCTTCTACGCCTTCGGAGAAGGTCAGGCGCAGTTCTTTAGGCGCGCTCACTTCGCTGTCGGCAGCGGGTTGCTGGCTTTCCAGATGGGCGTGGGCAAAGGCAGCAGTGGAGGTCAGACAGGCCAGCAGGGACAGGCAGGAGAGGGCGTGCTTGAAACGTTTGGCAGACATCGGCGGGACCTTTGCTAGGGCGGCAGTTGCAGCGAATGGATGACGGAATCGACGACGGTCGACTCGGGATGATCGGATCGCTACTAGACCAGAAAGTGCAGAGGGACTCCAGCGATTAAGCCGGCACTATATCTTCGAACTGACGCTGCTGATGGTTGATCACTCGGAAGAGCGGTTGCGTCTATGGGTCGAGCAGGCTGATCTCGCATGGGCTGGCACTATGAAGCCGGTATGCACACTCATCCCCGTCCCTCGCCTGGCGCTGGACGGCATGCTGATCGAGATCGAAGCGGTGGCGGCGCTTAGGCCCAGAGACTGACTGGTTTTTAGTGGGACCGGCTTCAGCCGGTCAGAGGCCAGTATGAACACCATAAACTCTGCAGCGCGACTGCCGACGCCTTCCCGGCTAAAGCCGGTCCCACTGGGGTACGCGGTCGATTAGTGGGACTGGCTTCAGCCGGTCAGAGGCCAGTATGAACACCATAAACTCTGCAGCGCGACTGCCGATGCCTTCCCGGCTAAAGCCGTTCCCACTGGGGGTACGCGGTCGATTAGTGGGACTGGCTTCAGCCGGGAAGAGGCCAGTGTGAACACCATAAATTCTGTAGTGTGACTGCCGACGCCTTCCCGGCTAAAGCCGGTCCCACGGTCTAGGCTTGCCAATCCCACTGGGTGTACGCGGTCGGTGTGCGCCGTCAGGATCGATACGCTGTCAGAGGGTCAGGCAAGGGGCGGGGTGATGCAGTGATGATGCGATGAAAGGCTGCGCCGCGTGTGCGACGCAGCCTTGGGCGGTCAGACCTTGAAGAAGCTTACGCGGTCAGTGAGCACGTCGGCCAGGGTCGACAGTTCGCGACTGGAGAGTGCCACCTGATTGGAGCCGACGGCGGTTTCCAGTGCCGAATCGTGAATGCGGTTGATGTTGACGCTGACGTCATCGGCCACCGCCCGTTGCTGCGCGGCGGCGCTGGCGATCTGCGCATTCATGTCATTGAGCGCGCCGACTTCGTGGCGGATCTTCACCAGCGCGGTTTGCGCTTCGTGGGTCTGCTCGACGGTGCGCTGGGCCATTTCGCGGCTTTCGCGCATCAGGTCGGCGGTCTTCACCGCCCCCGTTTGTAACTGACCGACCATGTCGCGGATTTCCTGGGTCGACTCCTGGGTGCGGTTGGCCAGGGAGCGAACCTCGTCGGCGACCACGGCGAAACCGCGGCCCGCTTCACCGGCGCGAGCGGCCTCGATGGCGGCGTTAAGGGCCAGAAGGTTAGTGCGTTCGGCGATGGAGTTGATTACCGCCACTACGTTTTCGATGGCGCGGCTGTCGCTGGACACCTGGCCCACCGAATCCGCGGCGCTTTCCAGCTTGCGCGCCAGTTGATCCATTGCCTGCGCGGTCCCTTCGACCACGCGCTTGCCGTTCTCGACTTCCTGATCGGCGTTCTGGGTGGCATTCGCGGCCTGGTTGGCGTAGCTCGCCACTTCTTTTACGGTGGTGGCCATCTGATTGATCGCGGTCGCCATCTGTTGGGTTTCGCTGGCCTGCAGGCGCATTTGCTCGCTGTTGCTGTCGGAACTGGACAGCAGCTGGGCGGAGGAGTGGGTCAATGCTGCTGCGGCCGAGCGTACTTCGGTGATGGTGGCCGACAAGTGCAGGCTGGTCGCCTTGAGCGCGCCCATTACGCTGTCGGGGTAGGACGTTTCAATCTTGTCAGTGAGCTCGCCGGCCGCCAGACGACGGATGGACGCTGCAACTTGATGGGGTTCAGCGCCGAGGGTCGACTTGAGGCTGCGGATGATCAGCAGCGAGGCAATGATGCCCAGCACCACGGCGATGCCGGTGGACAGCAGCATTAGTGAAGCGAATTGCGAGGCCGTGGCCCGAACCGACGTGATGTGCCCGCCAATGGACGCTTCTTCGAGGTCGATCAGTGCGTTGATGCGGGCCAGCCAGTCCTTGTAGGCGCCGGACACTTGCTCCATCAGCAGCGTCTGGGCCTGATCGATCTCGCCTTGCTGGCGCAGCTTCAGCAGTTTTTTGGTCACGCTCAGCGCTGTGCGTTCGGCCGTCTTGATGTTGGCCAGCAGCTCTTGCTCACGGGGCGAAGCGCCCTTGGTTTGATAAATGCGGTCCATGGGCGCGGCGGAGGCTTGGTAAAGCCCGTCCAGGCGCTCGATGTCACGCAAGTGCGTGGCGAGCCCGGCGTCGTTGCGCACCAGCACGGCATCGCGCAGGGCAATGGCGCGGTCGTGGACGCTGCCGCGGAAGTTGATCGCGTAACGCTGTTTGACGCTAGCGTCCTCACTGACGTCGGTCAGGGCGGATTCCATCAAACCTACCCTGTTAACGCCTACTAGCGTCACGAGGATCATCAGCGCAAGGACAAGCCCGAAGCCCAACCCCAGGCGCTTGGCAATCGAAAGATCTCTGAACATAAGATGCACCTGAAATGGAGGCGTCCATGATATTGGAACGCTATTACTTGGTGCGCTTTATATCGGAGTTTTCAGGGCCTTGCGTAGAGAATTTACCTATGGAGGTAATAGCGTCCGTTGGTACTTACTGAGGGAATTTTTCTAACGTTTCGAGCTCCCGGCAAGTGGCTCCAACGCTTGACCTGAAGGCATAAAAAAAGCCACCGCACTGACGTGAGGTGGCTAAAAGTCTTACCAAAGGAATGATGAAGCGGAGCATGATTCAACTGCCTGACGCTGCGGAGTCATCCGGCAATCGAGTCGTGTTCTTCATCGCCGACGACGGTAACACCCGTTCAAAGATTTCGACCATTACGAACATTGATAGTGACTATCAAGACTGGTTGGGAACCGCGCCGGTCGGACAGTGCTACAAGATTTTCGCCCTTTGCGTGTGTGAATTACCGCAGGCAGTATGGGCATCAACAATAATCAATGTGCTCCTTTGGCTGGAACCGCCGTCCAGTCAATGGCATGTGTGTTTCGTTTCCATCTGCCGCAATGCCCGCTCCAGCGCTGAATCGTGTGAATGTAAAACAGTGCCCCGCTTCCAGGGGCGCGCACGCGCTGGGCTTTAATCGAGACAGGGGATAACAATGACTTTCGTAAAATGGAATCTGATGACGCTGGCGGTTTCGCTGGGTGTCAGTCAATTGGCAACGGCCGCGGTTGTCAGTGATCAATCGGAGGCCAAGGGCTTCGTCGAGGACAGCAGTCTGACTGTTCACCTGAAGAATTATTATTTCAATCGGGACAACAAGAACACCAAGGACGACAGCAAGGACTGGACCCAGGGCGTGCTGGGCAATTTCAGTTCCGGCTTTACCCAGGGCACTGTGGGTTTTGGCGTCGATGCCTACGGTTATTGGGGCTTGAAGCTTGATGGCGGCGGCGGGACCACCGGCACTGGCAACCTGCCCGTGGACAGCCATGGTAATCCCCAGGATGAATTCGGCACGGCCGGCGGGGCGCTGAAGATGCGCATCTCGAAAACCGAATTGCGCTACGGCAATCTGCAACCCCAGGCGCCGGTGTTTGCCGCAGGTGGCTCGCGCCTGTTCCCGCAAACCGCGACCGGTTTTAACCTGCTGAGCAGTGATATCGCTAACCTGGACCTTGATGCCGGTCATTTCACCAGCAGCAACGGCCCGGTCACGACCAACAATGATCACGGCATCTGGGCGGCGTATGCCAACGTTGAAGCCAGCAGCATTGATTACGCGGGCGGTAAATATGCGCTCAGCGATAACCTTTCGGTCAGCCTTTATGGTTCGGACCTCAAGGACGTCTGGCATCAGTACTACGCCAATGCCAACTACACGATGCCGATCTCTGATCAGCAGTCACTGAACTTCGACTTCAATATCTATCGCACCAATGACAGCGGTGCCGCCAAGGCCGGTGATATCAGCAACACGACCTGGTCGCTGGCCGCTGCGTATTCATTCCTGACCGCTCATACCGTGACCCTGGCGTATCAGAAAGTGCATGGCGACACGCCGTTCGATTATGTGGCTTTTGGTAATAACGGCGGGGGCGACACTGGCGATTCGATACTGTTGGCCAACTCCGTGCAGTACTCCGACTTCAACGGTCCGGGTGAAAAGTCATGGCAGGCGCGCTACGACCTGAACATGGCAAGTTACGGCGCGCCAGGGCTGAGTTTCATGGTTCGTTATATCCACGGTGATAACATCGACGGGTCCCATATTCCGTCGAACAGCACCTACACCGGATATGGCGATGACGGCGATCACCACGAAACCGACCTCGAAGCGAAGTATGTCGTGCAGTCCGGTCCGGCCAAGGATCTGTCCTTGCGCATGCGTCAGGCCTGGCACACCGCCAACGGCGATCAGCCTGATGGTGACGTCAAGGAATTTCGTTTGATTGCGGATTACCCGATCAATATTTTCTGATCGGGTGGCGGGGTGATTTAGAAACTCCGCTGTAGAAGAAGGCCAGGCTGTCCGCGAGGAGGCCTGGCTTTTTTTATTGACGTTTTTGCCGTGCCGGATGTGTCAGGACGGGCCTGTTCCCGGCTAAAGCCGGTCCCACAAAGTGTATGCCGCTGCTTTTAGTGGGATCGGCTTTAGCCGGGAAGAGGCCGGTATGGACGACACATCTCTCGATGCCCGTCAGTCAGGCCTGTGATCCCCGCGAATCGAAAAATTCGCCATGTGCTCCAGCCCCTTGATCAGCCCCGAGTGATCCCAGCCACTCCCATCCAACGCCGCGCAGGTGCTGAACACTTGCTGGGCGTTGGCGGTGTTGGGCAGATTCAGCCCCAGGTCCCGCGCGCCTTCGAGGGCCAGGTTCAGATCTTTCTGATGCAGCGCGATCCGGAAGCCCGGGTTGAACGTCCCTTTGATCATCCGCTCGCCATGCACCTCCAGAATCTTCGATGAGGCAAACCCGCCCATCAATGCCGCTCGCACCTTGGCCGGATCAGCGCCGTTTTTCGACGCAAAAAGCAGAGCTTCGGCCACGGCCTGGATGTTCAGCGCGACGATGATCTGGTTGGCGACCTTGGCGGTCTGGCCGTCACCATTGCCGCCGACCAGGGTGATGTTCTTGCCCATGGCCTGAAACAGGGGCAGGGCGCGTTCGAAAGTGGCCTGCTCGCCGCCGACCATGATGCTCAGCGTGGCCGCCCTGGCGCCGACTTCGCCACCCGACACCGGTGCGTCGAGGTACTGCGCCCCGGTTGCGTTGATCTTCTCGGCGAACCCTTTGGTCGCCGAAGGCGAGATCGAACTCATGTCGATGACCACGTTGCCGGCAGCGGTGCCTTCGCTCAGGCCGTACTCGCCGAACAGCACGTCGTTGACCTGCGGCGTGTCGGGCAGCATGACGATAACGAATTTCGCCTCTTGCGCCACCTCCCGCGGGTTGGCCAGCACCGTCGCTCCGCCGTCCACCAGTGACGCGGGCGGGGCAGCGAAATGCCGGGAAAGGATCAATTGATGACCTGCTTTCTGCAGGTTTTCTGCCATGGGCAAGCCCATGATGCCGGTGCCGATAAAGCCGATGTTAGCCATGAGATGTTTCCCTTGTTTGGAGGAGGCAGATGGGTTGCGTACATGCCTCAATGTTTCTCCCTGTAGGAGTGAGCTTGCTCGCGATTGCGATTTATCAGCCAACGCATGTCAACAGCCCACCGCAATCGCGAGCAAGCTCACTCCTACAAGAATCTTTATCAGATGAAATTATGGGTTTTCAGCCACCCAAGACCCGCCTCGGTGGTGGTCAGCGGCGTGTATTCACAACCGATCCAGCCGCGATAACCCAGCCGGTCCAGGTGCTTGAACAGAAAGCCGTAGTTGATTTCGCCGGTGCCGGGCTCGTGCCGGCCGGGGTTGTCCGCCAGTTGCACGTGGCGGATCGCCGGCAGGTGGTTTTCGAGGGTACGGGCCAGCTCGCCTTCCATGATTTGCATGTGGTAGATGTCGTATTGCAGGGACAGATTGCGGCTGCCGACCTTCTCGCGAATCGCCAGCGCCTGGGCCGTGGTGTTGAGGTAGAACCCCGGAATGTCCCGGGTGTTGATCATTTCCATGACCAGATCGATGCCTTGGGCTTGCAGACGGTCGGCGGCGTACTTGAGGTTGTCGACGAAGGTCTTCTCGATCAGCCCGTCGTCGAACCCCTCGGGCTTGATCCCCGCCAGGCAATTGATCCGGGTGTTGCCCAAGACCTTGGCGTAGGCGATGGCCAGGTCAACGCCGGCATAGAACGCCTCGACCCGATCGGGGTGACAGGCGATGCCGCGCTCACCGTTGGCCCAGTCGCCTGCCGGCAGGTTGAACAGCACTTGAGTCAGCCGGTTGCGGTCCAGCTCGGCCTTGATCTGGGCGGAACTGAAGTCATAGGGAAACAGGTACTCCACGCCGCTGAAACCGGCGTTGGCGGCGGCTTCGAAGCGTTGCAGAAACTCCACTTCGGTGAACAGCATCGACAGGTTGGCGCATAAACGGGGCATGACGTACTCCTTGTTCGTGCTCCGGGTTTTTGTTCCGGGTTCTTGTTATGAGCGCTTGTTTGAAGTAAGCCGAGCGCGATCAGTCCAGCAGGCTGACGGCGGTGGGGGCGTCGGCGCGGGTTTCGGCCAGCGACTCGAATTCGTTGATCGCATTGATCTCGGTGCCCATCGCAATGTTGGTGACGCGCTCGAGAATGATCTCCACCACCACCGGTACGCGGTGCTGCTGCATCAGGCGGGATGCTTGGGCGAAGGCGGCCTGCAGGTGCGCCGGGTCGAGCACGCGAATCGCCTTGCAGCCCAGGCCTTCGGCGACCGCGACGTGATCGACGCCATAGCCTTCCAGCTCAGGCGCATTAATGTTGTCGAACGCCAGCTGCACGCAGTAATCGATGTCGAAGTTGCGCTGGGCCTGACGGATGAGGCCCAGGTATGAGTTGTTCACCACCACGTGGATGTACGGCAGCTTGAACTGCGCACCGACGGCCAGTTCTTCGATCATGAACTGGAAGTCGTAATCCCCCGACAGCGCGACGACGTTGCGACCCGGGTCGGCCTTGACCACGCCCAGCGCCGCCGGGATGGTCCAGCCCAGCGGCCCGGCCTGTCCGCAATTGATCCAGTGACGCGGCTTGTAGACGTGGAGGAATTGCGCGCCGGCAATCTGCGACAGGCCGATGGTGCTGATATAGCAGGTGTCCTTGCCGAAATACTGATTCATCTCCTCGTACACCCGCTGCGGCTTGACCGGGATGTTCTCGTAATGGGTCTTGCGCTGCAGCGTGCGCTTGCGTTCCTGGCAGCTCGCAAGCCAGTGGCTGCGGTCCTTAAGCTTGCCGGCGGTGTGCCACTCCCGCGCCACTTCTATGAACATCGCCAAGGCTGCGCCGGCGTCGGACACGATGCCCAGATCCGGCGTCAACACCCGGCCGATCTGCGTCGGTTCGATGTCGACGTGGATGAATGTGCGCCCTTCGCTGTACACCGACACGGTGCCGGTGTGGCGGTTGGCCCAGCGATTGCCGATGCCCAGTACCAGATCGGACGCCAGCATGGTCGCGTTGCCGTAGCGGTGCGAGGTCTGCAGCCCGACCATGCCGGCCATCTGTGGGTGATCGTCGGGGATCGTGCCCCAGCCCATCAGCGTCGGGATCACCGGAATGCCGGTCAGCTCGGCGAATTCCACCAGCGCCTCTGACGCATCGGCGTTGATGATGCCGCCGCCGGCCACGATCAGCGGACGCTCGGAAGCGTTGAGCATCGCCAGGGCTTTCTCGATCTGCTTGCGGCTGGCCTGGGGCTTGACCACCGGCAGCGGTTCGTAGGCGTCGATGTCGAATTCAATCTCGGCCATCTGCACATCGAAGGGCAGGTCGATCAATACCGGACCGGGCCGACCGCTGCTCATCAACTGAAAGGCTTTCTGGAACACGTACGGCACCTGGCCGGGTTCCATGACCGTGGTGGCCCATTTGGCGACCGGTGCGGCGATGCTGGCGATGTCCACGGCCTGGAAGTCTTCCTTGTGCATACGTGCACGGGGCGCCTGGCCGGTGATGCACAGAATCGGAATCGAGTCGGCGGAGGCTGAATACAGACCGGTGATCATGTCGGTGCCGGCCGGGCCCGACGTGCCGATGCACACGCCAATGTTGCCGGCGATGGCGCGGGTGTAACCCTCGGCCATGTGCGAAGCGCCTTCGACGTGGCGCGCCAGCACGTGGTCAATGCCGCCGAGTTTCTTGAAGGCGGCGTACAGCGGGTTGATCGCGGCGCCCGGAATGCCGAAGGCGGTGTCAACGCCTTCGCGACGCATCACCAGAACGGCGGCTTCGATGGCTCTCATGACGGTCATTTGTTAGTCTCCCGAACTCGATAGTCTTTGTACGTAAACAGCCTGATTTGAATGCGATGCTTTGTGAATGGCTGTTTTTATCCGTTCTATCGGTATCTGGAGTATCGAATGGATCGCTATAGGGAATTGCGTAGCTACGTCTTGGTAGCCACCCGTGGCAGTTTCGCCGGAGCTGCGCTGGTGGAGGGCGTGACACCGGTGATCATGGGCCGGCGGCTCAGCGCGCTGGAGGATCGCCTGGGCGTAAAGCTGATTCATCGCTCGACGCGGGGCCTGACCCTGACCGATGCCGGCGAGTCGTACCTGGAAAATGCCAAGCTGGTATTGCAGTCGTTCGAGGAACTGGACGCCAGCATCAGCGAGAACGAAAGCAGCGTGCGCGGGCACCTGGTGGTCTCGGCGCCGGCAGGGTTTGGCCGTCAGCACGTCGCGCCCCACGCGCCCGAATTTCAGGCGCGGTTCCCGGATTTGCAGCTGTCATTCAACCTGACTGACAACGTGGTGGATCTGGTGCGCGAGGGCTATGACATGAGCATCCGCATCGGCGAGGTGCTCGACCCGAACTACGTTGCGATCAAGCTGTACGCCAATAAGCGTGTGGTCTGTGGCTCGCCAGCGTATTTCGCGGAGCACGGCTGTCCCCAGGCGCTTGAGGATCTGGCGCGGCACAATTGCCTGTCGTTCAACCTGCAAGGCGGGCAGCACCGGGGCTGGACCTTCCAGCGCGAGGGCAAGCCGGTGGCAATCAAGGTCGCGGGCAATCTGTATTGCAACGATGGGGAGCTGTTGTATGACTGGGCCAAGCGCGGGCTGGGCCTGAGCTGGCGGTCGACGTGGGAGATTCAGAACGAAGTGGAAAGCGGCGCGCTGGTCACCGTGCTGGATGAATTCGCCTTGCCCGGCTACGACATCCAGGGCGTGTACCCGCAGCAGCATTACCTGCCGGCGAAAGTGCGGTTTTTCATCGCGTTTCTGAAGGAGGTGTACAACCGCCCGGGGTATTGGCGGCAGGGATGAGCTGTCATCCCCTAGTCACCCAAATCAAAAGCTTCCCGGCTAAAGCCGGTCCCACAGGTCGTGCGCGGTCGGTAGGACCGGCTCCGGCCGGGAACAGGTCAGAAAGCATACGATGCTTTCAGCAGGACCCGCTTCAGCCGGGAAGGGGCCGTAACTGCCGCTAAAGATAGGCCGGATGCACCGACGTCTTCCCGGCTAAAGCCGGTCCCACCAATGGCGAGCGAGGCGGTTAAATCAACTCAACCGACACCGGTGGCAGCCCGCGTATCTCGCCAATCGCCAGACCCGGCCCGCGGGTCTTGTACATCCCGGTATAGGACCCGGTCGTGATCACCATCTCCGGCGTCACGCTCAGCCCGTTCTGCGTGTGGTGATTGACCAGCCACGGCAGCAGTCGCCGAGGGTCGCCGGCCGGATTGGCACCATCCCCCGGCACGATGTCTTCGTCACCATAGGTAAAGCTCAGCGCAGGCTCGACGAAGGGAAAGGTGGCGTCGTAATCAACGAATTCGCCAACAATCAGCGCCCCATGGTTGAGCAGGTCGCCCAAGGCGAGCAGCGGCTCGATCTTCGGCCAGGCGGCAAAGCGGCTCGACACCACTTCGATGGTCGCGCCCATGGTCTTGATGCTGCTCAACACTTCTTCATCCGAATACGCCTGATCGCGAGGGGTGAACTCGCGACCGAGACGAAAGGCGATCTCCAGCTCCAGGATTGGCGAGGGGTAGTCGACGCATTCAACTTGACTGCCGCTGGCGAAAATACCGTCGTCCGGCAGCAGCGCGCCATTGATTGGCCCGGTCGGCGACTTGGCGCCGACCTTCCAGCCGCCCACAGACGTTTCGCGCAGGCGCAGAATCTCGCGCTGCAGCGCGTAGGCACTGGCCGCATCGGCGGGCACGTGTTCAAGGCGGATTTCGGTGATTTTCTGACCGGCGCCCATGGCGGCAACGATCAATTCGGCAGTGTTCGCTGGGTGAGACGATGGATTCACGCGGATCTTCCTTCAGACAATTGATGGAAAGCGCCCCGGTTCCGTTGCCGATCAGGCGGGGGACGGCGGAGCCAGCGTGACTACTCTAACCCTATTTCAACCGCTCGGCAGAGGCTGGGCTGCGGACCCGTGCCCGCGCTCAAACTCGCCCGGCGCTGTACGCCAGGTCCGCGCGCAAACGCTGAACGCAGAAATCAACGAACGAGCGCACTTTGGACGACCCCCGTCGCCCCTCGACATAAACCACATACACCGGCATCGGCGTGACCTCGAAGTCTTCGAGCACGGCGCACAAGGTGCCCGCCTGCACCTGGCGGCGAATCTGATACGACGGCACCTGGGTCATGCCCCAGCCATCAATGGCGGCGTGGATGGAGGCAGTGAACGACGTCATCGACAGGCGCGACTGCACCTTCACTTCCTGGTGCTGGCCGTCGATGCGGAAGGTCCACGCGGGGCTGCGGCCGGTGATCATTACTGACACGGTTTCGCGCTCGATGAGTTCGTGGGGGTGCCGGGGAGTGCCATGGGCGGCGAGATAAGCAGGGGAGGCGCAGACCATGCGCCGGACGGTGCCGACCTGAATGGCGGTCATGGAGGAGTCGGGCAAGTCGCCGATGCGCACCGAGACGTCGATACCTTCTTCCAGCTGTCCGGCAATCCGGTCCATCAACAGGCCCCGGATCTGAACCTCGGGATGCTGACTCAGGTATTCCGTCATGACCGGCGTGACGTGCAGGTCGCCGAACACTTGCGGCGCAGTAATGGTCAGCAACCCGCGCGGCGCCGCATGAATGCCGGCGGCGGCGCTTTCGGCCTCGTGCAGATCGGCCAGCAAGCGTCGGCAATCGTCGGCGAAGCGCACGCCGGCTTCGGTCAGGCGCAACTGCCGGGTGGTGCGCACGATCAGCAAGGTGCCGAGCCGCGCTTCCAGTTGCGCAACGGCGCGAGTGACGGTGGCCGTGGACACGTTCAGGTTGCGCGACACCGCCGCGAAGCTGGGGCCTTCGGCAACGGCGGCGAAAAGGGTCATTTCCTGAATGCGGTCCACTGAGTGTCCGTTCCGAGCCAACGAGAGCCGCAGTCTGCGGCAAATCCGGGCGAGCGGAAAGGTCTGATCCAGACGGTCAGAAAAACACCCGGGCGGTCATGTTTGCTTGGTGCTCCGGCGACGCCTTCTATATTCTTGCTGACGCTGGACGCCTTGAACGAAAGCCGGCGCTCGACACGGCAAGGGACAGACCCGCATTCACGCACGGCCAAAGGAACGCAGATGAGCACCACCAGCACGCCGCTCTCCGGCGTCAACCAGCCCTTGAAAGGCATCGCACTGATCCTGTTTGCGACCTTTCTGTTCTCCAGTCATGACACGCTGTCCAAATACCTCTCCGGCATCTACCCGATCATGATGGTGGTCTGGGTGCGCTATGTGGTGCACACGGGGCTGATGGCGTGCATTTTCATGCCCTCGGCGGGCCTGCGCGTGCTGCGTACCAAGCGCCCGGGCTTGCAGGCGTTACGCGCGGTGTGTCTGCTGGGCACAAGTCTGTTGTTCACCAGTGGCCTGATGTTCATCCCCATCGCCGAAGCGACGGCGGTCAACTTTCTTGCGCCGCTGCTGGTCACGGCCTTGTCAGTGCCGCTGCTCAAGGAGACGGTCAGCCGCGGTCAATGGATCGCCGTGCTGGTGGGCTTCAGCGGTGTGCTGGTGATCGTGCATCCCGGGGGCGAGCTGTTCCGGCCGGCGGTGTTACTGCCGCTGGGCTCGGCATTCTGTTTCGCCTGCTACCAATTGCTCACCCGTCTGGTGGCGGCCCACGACAGCCCGACCACCAGCAACTTTTTCGCCGGGCTGTTTAACACCCTGTTGATGAGCGCCATCGTGCCGTTCTTCTGGCAGTCGCCGGAGTGGAAGCACATCCCGTTCATGCTGGCGCTGGGCACCTGCGGCATGGTCGCGCACTTGATGCTGACCCAGGCCTTCCGCTTCGCCGCGCCGGCCATGCTGGCGCCGTTTGGTTACTGCCAGATCGTCTTTGCCGGGCTGTGGGGTTACATCGTGTTCAACCACTCGCCATCCCTCGTGGCACAGGCCGGCATCGCGATCATCTGTCTCAGCGGTCTGGCGGCGGCGTGGCAACAGCGCAAAAAGGGCGGCTGAGGGAGCATCGCCCCGCGCAACGCCCCCTGTAGGAGTGAGCTTGCTCGCGAAGAGGGCGGGTCAGGCGCCTGAGGGGTGATGTACAAACCGGTTCACCAGCCAGTCGGCGCCTGCGGATTCAACCCACTTCTAACGGTTTACGGCGCCACCTCGCGCGGCGCCATGAAATACATCCAGATCAGCGCAATGAAGTACATCACCGGGATCAGGGTGAACAGCACGCTGTAGTTGTTGTGCGTCGCGGTCAGGACGGCGCCGACGATCTGCGTCATGAACATGCCGCCGATGGCCGCGCACATGCCGCCGAACCCGAAGACCGTGCTGATCATGTGCCGGGGCGTGTAATCCATGACCAGGCTCCAGATGTTCGCGGTCCAGGCCTGATGCGCGCCCACCGCCAGGGCGATGGCCGCCACGGCAACCCACAGACCGCTGGCGTTGGCGGCGAACACCACGCCAATGATCGTCAGCGCGAACACCAGCATCGACAGCAGGCGCGCGGTCATCGGGCGCATGCCCCGGCCGATCAGCCACGAAGACAGAATGCCGCCACCGACACTGCCGAAATCGGCGGTCAGCCAGATCAGCATGAGCGGGATGCCCATCTGCGTCACGCTGATGCCCAGGTTGTATTGCTGGTTCAGAAACGGCGGCAGCCAGTACAGGTAAAACCAGAACACCGGTGCGGTGAGGGCGTAGGCGATGGCGAAGGCCCAGGTGCCGCGCATCTTCAGGATGCGCGAGAGCGGTATCTTTTCCGCTTCAGGTTCCGTTTCAGGCTCGGCATCGCCGTTGATGTAGGCCCGCTCACTGGCGCGCACCGTCGGATGTTCGTGGGGGTTGAAATACGTCAGCCCCCAGGTGATGACCCAGACCAGACCCAGCGAACCCATGCAGATGAACGCCGCCTGCCAGCCCCATACGGTCAGGATCAGCGGCAACAAGGCAGGAGTGACCATTGCGCCGACGTTGGTGCCGGCATTGAAAAAGCCCGTGGCCACGGCGCGTTCGCCGGCCGGGAACCATAGCCGGGTGACCTTGACGCAGGCCGGGTAATTGGCCGCTTCGGTCAGGCCGAGAATGAACCGACAGACCATAAAGCCTGCGGCTGAAGTCGCCAGACCGTGGGCGCCGGTGGCGACGCTCCACAGCAGCACCGCGAGAAAGAACGCACGCTTGACGCCGACCCGATCAATGAAACGCCCTTGCAGCAGAAAACCGATGGCGTAACCGACCTGGAACCAGAAATTGATGTTGGCGTAATCCATCGCCGTCCAGCTCATCTGCGCCGCCAGGATCGGCTGCATCACGCCTAGCGCGGCGCGGTCGATGTAGTTCAGGGTGGTGGCGAAAAACACCAGTGCCAGCATGCCCCAACGGGTTTTGCCGACGGCCAGGGCGCTGCGGATCTTCTCGTTCATGCCGGCATGGGGATGCGCGGGGCGGGAGGTGGCCGGGGCAGGCGAAGCAGAAGGGGAACGCATAAGCATCAAGCCTGTTTTGGAATTGTTATGGTGGTGTCTGCGCTGTCAGGGCCTGGATTGGGCCCGCAAAGCGTCATGAAGCTAACCGGACGGTTCATTTCATCTGATGTCGCGTCCAGCGGCGCGAATAATCCCACGAACACCCGCCAGGTTCGAGCCTCATCGGTTCGAAGCGGGTGCCGACGTGTTGCTGCCCGACCCTTGCGGTCTGGTGAAACCCACGGGTGCAGCCCATAATCCCGCGATCCCACCGTGGTCGTGAGCCCCGCATGAAAACCGTTGACGACAGTCTCGTTGAAGCGCCCGCTGATGAAAGTCCCGAGCAGCCGCGCAAGTCCCGCAAGAACAATCCGGAAAAAACCCGCGACGACATCCTTCAGGCCGCCGTCGCCGAGTTCGTCGCCCAGGGGCTCTCTGGCGCCCGCGTCGATGCGATCGCCGAGCGCACGCAAACCTCCAAGCGGATGATCTATTACTATTTCAACAGCAAGGAGCAGCTGTACACCGAAGTGCTGGAGAAGCTTTACGGCGACATTCGCACCACGGAAAGCAGCCTTGACCTGGATGTGCTTGCGCCCGACGAAGCCATCAGGCGGCTGGTGGAGTTCACCTTCGATCACCACGACCGCAACGTCGATTTCGTGCGCATCGTCTGCATCGAAAACATCCACAACGGCGTCAACGTCAAACAGTCCCCGGCCATCCGCGAGCTGAGCCGGAATGTCTTGCAGGCGCTGGACCACACCTTGCGGCGCGGCGAGGAGGCCGGCGTGTTCCGGTCAGGCGTACAGGCTGTTGACCTGCACATGCTGATGAGCTCGTTCTGCTTCTATCGCGTGTCCAACCGCCATACGTTTTCCGAAATTTTCCAGATCGACCTGGAGGACCGAGCCGTCAAGGCGCGGCAGAAAGCGATGATCTGTGAGGCGGTCATGCGTTACCTGCTGCCCTAACCGGCCAAGTCCAACGCCACGCTTGCCTGAGGACCCAACGATGTCGCAACGCCCAACCGCGCGGATCGCCACTGGCCAAAACCGCCAGGCGGTCTGCGCGCTTTGACCATTGCCCATCGGCGCGGCAGAGCGGAGTATTTCGCCACTCCAACAAGAAAAGTGTAAGGACGACACAATCATGCAGATCGACGGCAAGGTATTTCTGGTCAGTGGCGGCGCGTCCGGGCTGGGTGCGGCCAGCGCACAGATGCTCATCGACGCAGGGGCCAGCGTGATGCTGGTGGACGTCAACGCCGAGGCGCTCGCGGCCCAGGTAGCAAAGCTGGGCAGCAAGGCCCGCGCCAGCGTCAGCGACATCACCCAGGAGAGCGCCGTTCAGGCCGCGGTGGACGCGGCGCTGAGTGCGTTCGGCCAGATCAACGGCGTCATCAACTGCGCAGGTATCGTCGGCGCCGAGAAAATCCTCGGCAAAGAAGGCCCCCATGGCCTCGACAGTTTCAGCCGGGTGATCAACGTCAACCTCATCGGCAGCTTTAACCTGCTGCGCCTGGCCGCCGTGGCCATCGCCGAAAGCACGGCCGATGCCGGCGGTGAGCGCGGGGTCATCATCAACACGGCGTCGGTTGCGGCCTATGACGGCCAGATCGGCCAGGCGGCGTATGCAGCCTCCAAGGGCGCCATTGTCAGCCTGACCTTGCCCGCCGCCCGTGAACTCGCTCGGTACGGCATTCGCGTCATGACCATCGCCCCGGGCATTTTCGAAACCCCGATGATGGCCGGCATGACCCCCCAGGTGCGCGAGAGCCTGTCCGCCGGCGTGCCATTCCCGCCACGCCTTGGCAAGCCCGAAGAGTACGCCGCGTTGGCGCGCCACATTATCGAAAACAGCATGCTCAACGGCGAAGTGATCCGACTGGATGGCGCCTTGCGCATGGCCGCTCGCTAATCGAGGAAACTCCATCATGTCTTTGAACAAACGCCAGACGTTGAACGACGACCCCGTGGTGATCGTGAGCGCTGCGCGCACGCCCACGGGCGCCTTTCAGGGCGATCTCAAAAGTCTGACCGCGCCGCAACTGGGCGCCGCCGCCATCCGCGCTGCGGTTGAGCGCGCAGGGATCGATGCAGCGCAGGTCGATGAAGTGCTGTTCGGTTGTGTGCTCCCGGCCGGACTGGGTCAGGCGCCGGCGCGTCAGGCGGCATTGGGCGCCGGGCTCAGCGACGCCACGACCTGCACCACGCTGAACAAGATGTGCGGGTCGGGCATGCAGGCGGCCATCCTCGGCCACGACATGCTACTGGCCGGCAGCGCCGACGTGGTCATCGCCGGCGGCATGGAGAGCATGTCCAACGCACCGTATTTGCTGGAGAAAGCCCGCAGCGGTTACCGCATGGGCCACGGCCAGATCATCGATCATATGTTTCTCGACGGCCTCGAAGATGCCTACGATCGAGGTCGACTGATGGGCACCTTTGCCGAAGAGTGCGCCGGGCTGGAAAATTTCAGTCGAGAGGCCCAGGACGGTTTTGCGGTCGCCTCGTTGACCCGGGCGCAGGAAGCCATGACGCGCGGCTGGTTCGACGCTGAAATCGTTCCGGTGGAAGTCACGGTCGGCAAGGAGCGCAAGACCATTCGCCAGGACGAACAGCCGCCCAAGGCGAAGCTGGACAAGATCCCTCAGCTGAAACCGGCGTTCCGCGAGGGCGGCACGGTGACGGCCGCCAACTCGAGTTCGATCTCCGACGGCGCTGCAGCCCTGATCCTGATGCGCCAGTCCGAAGCCCGGCGACGCGGGCTCACGCCGCTGGCGGTCATCCATGGCCACGCCGCCTATGCCAGTGAGCCCGGGCTGTTTCCGACCGCACCGGTAGGCGCCATCGACAAACTGATGAGCAAGACCGGCTGGTCCGTGGCTGACGTGGACCTTTTCGAGATCAACGAAGCGTTCGCGGTCGTTGCACTGGTCACCATGGCCCGCCTGGAGCTGCCCCATCACAAGGTCAACGTCCATGGCGGCGCCTGCGCATTGGGCCATCCCATTGGCGCATCGGGGGCAAGGATTCTGGTGACGTTGCTGTCGGCGTTGAAGCAGCGTGGACTGAAGCGAGGGGTTGCGGCGATCTGCATCGGTGGCGGCGAAGCGACTGCGATGGCCCTTGAACTTGTCGTTTGATATCAATGCCTTAAGCCATGTTTTGCATCTTGATTCTGTGAATGCGGCTGTTTGGCTCACGAAATAGAAAAGGTTTATAAAACAATGAATTACATGACAATCCTAAAAGAAGTCAGAGGTCGTGTTGCGCTCCTGACCCTTAATCGCCCAGAGGCGCTCAACGCCCTGAATGCGCAGCTCATCAGCGAACTCAATCACGCCCTTGATGAACTGGAACGCGATCACGGCATCGGCTGCATCGTCCTGACCGGCTCGGCGAAAGCTTTTGCTGCCGGGGCTGACATCAAAGAAATGGCCGAGCTGAAGTACCCGCAGATTTATCTGGACGACCTGTTCAGCGACAGCGATCGGGTGGCCAATCGCCGCAAGCCGATCATTGCTGCCGTTTCGGGATTTGCCTTGGGCGGCGGCTGCGAGCTGGCGCTGATGTGCGACTTTATTCTGGCGGCGGACAACGCGCGCTTCGGTCAGCCGGAAATCAAGCTGGGCGTGCTGCCGGGCATGGGCGGGACCCAGCGCCTGACCCACGCGGTCGGCAAGGCCAAGGCCATGGAAATGTGCCTGACCGGGCGCCTGATCGACGCCGTCGAAGCAGAGCGTGCCGGGCTGGTGGCGCGCATCGTGCCGCAAGAGCAGTTGCTGGATGAGGCGCTTAAAGTGGCAGCCGGCATTGCGGCGAAGTCGTTGCCGGTGGCCATGATGGTCAAGGAAAGCGTGAATCGCGCCTTTGAAGTCAGCCTGGCCGAGGGGATTCGCTTCGAGCGCCGGGTGTTCCATGCGGCGTTTGCCAGCGAGGACCAGAAGGAAGGCATGGCGGCGTTCATCGAGAAGCGCGAGCCGGCGTTCAAGCATCGCTGATTCAGGTCAGGGCGGTGGCGCGTCTCAGGGGTGTCTTCTTACGCCAGCGTGTATAAAATGCGCCGGTCGCCGCGGTTCAGCCCCGGCCTGTCATTATCGATCCCCCTATTTTCAGCGTTTATCGTCATCGGCCCGGCGTGCAGGATGCGTCGGATCCGAGCGATTTATCGCCACCGGAACAAGAGAGCAATCATGGGCGCACAGTGGAAGGTCAAACACAAAGAAGCGGCAGCCAACGCCAAGGGGCGTATTTTCGGCAAGCTGTCCAAGGAAATCATGATTGCCGCGCGCTCCGGCGCTGACCCCGACATGAACGCGCGCCTGCGTCTGGTGGTCGAGCAGGCCAGGAAGGCTTCGATGCCCCGCGAAACCCTCGAACGCGCCATCAAGAAAGGCGCCGGTTTGCTCGGCGAGCACGTTCACTTCGAGAAACTCACCTACGAAGGCTTCGCGCCGCACAAAGTGCCAGTCATCGTTGAGTGCCTGACTGACAACATCAACCGTACCGTGTCCGAGATCCGCGTGCTGTTCCGCAAGGGCCAGCTTGGTGCCGAGGGTTCGATTACCTGGGATTTTGATCACCTGGGCATGATCGATGCGGCTGCCGCATCACCCGAAGCGGACGCCGAGGAAGCCGCCATCGAAGCCGGCGCCCAGGACGTTGAGCAAGGCGAAGAGGGCGTTGCGACGTTTTACACCGACACCACCGACCTCGACGCCGTATGCAAGGCACTGCCTGAGTTTGGTTTCACCGTTGAATCCGCCAAAATCGGCTACCGCCCGAAAAACCCGGTTGAAGGCCTGAGCGAAGAGCAGATGGCCGAGGTCGAAGCCTTCCTCGAAGCGATCGACAGCCACGATGACGTGCAAAACGTGTACGTCGGTCTGGCCGGATAAGGCTGACTGACCCGGTCCCAGTGGCACACCGCGGGCTTTTAGTGGGACCGGCTTTAGCCGGGAATGCGTCGATGGGCACACTGAGAAATCTAGGGCGTCGATGCTGGCCTCTTCCCGGCTGAAGCCGGTCCCACAGGTTGTGCGGCGTCCTCTGGATCGGGTCTCGCTGACACGCCCCCATGCATTGCATGGTTCTGACTGGCACACCCCGTGCGTTGCGCGGTTCTGACTGGCACACCGGGTGCGTTGTATGTGGCTGACTGGCACACCGCGGGCTTCTAGTGGGACCGGCTTTAGCCGGGAATGCGTCGGTGGGCACACGGAGAAATCCAGGGCGTCGATGCTGGCCTCTTCCCGGCTGAAGCCGGTCCCACAGGTTGTGCGGCGTCCTCTGGATCGGGTCTCGCTGACACGCCTCCATGCATGCATGGTTCTGACTGGCACACCGCGGGCGTTGTGTGTGGCTGACTGGCACACCGGGTGCGTTGTATGTGGCTGACTGGCACACCGCGGGCTTTTAGTGGGACCGGCTTTAGCCGGGAAGGGGCCGGTCGTCACACCCAAGTCTTCAGGGTTTAAAACTGCCTGTCTATCTCCGCAAACCCGGGTCGCAGCATCACCTGCGCCTGCACGCAACGCTGCTCCAGCGCCCGTAGCGCTGCAGTCTGCGAATCGCTCTCCGGGCAGCAATCCAGCAATTCTCCCAGCAATACCCCGAACGCCCGGACTTCAATGCGTTCCAGCCTTCGTCCGGTTTCTTCATCCGGGTAAAACGCCGCCGCGCCGAAATCCCCCAGCAGGCTATCCCCATCCTCGTTCCAGAGGATGTTGTGACCGTACAGGTCGCCGTGGTTGATGCCATGGGCGTGCAAATGGGCGCACGCCGCTGCAATTCCGGCAGCCATTCGCTTCACGGTCGAAACGCTCAGCCGCGTGCCGGCATAGGTGTCACGGGTGCAGGTTTCTAGGGTCGGCGGGCGTGCGAGGGTCACGAAAGAAGGCGAAATCAGCTCCATCACCAGGCCGCGAGCGCCCTGCGGATGGTCCTGAATTTGCCCGAGCACCGGAATCAGATGAGCATGACGGCCCGCCGCAATGCAGGCCTGCATCTCGTTCAACGGCGAGCCGTCGCTGGTGACGTCGCCTTTGTACAGCTTCACGGCAACGTCCAGCGCCGACGCGTCGGCATTCGGGCGCCACTGCGCTTGCTGAATCACTCCGGAAGCCCCTTCGCCCAGCACCTGTTGCAGCGCCAGTTGCGGCCACGGAATCTGCCGGATCGGCGCTTCGGTGTGGATGTCGTTCAGCGGATTGCCGGCAAAAGCCAGCCACGCGAGCGCCGGCATTTCCAGCAACCAGCGCGGTAGTTCATGGAGGTCGTTGACCGCGATCCGCACCAATTCCAGGCGCTGGCAGCGGGCCAGTGATTGCGGCAGTTGCCGCAGCCGGTTGCCCGCAAGCATGACCTTCTGCAAGTGCGCACAGTCGCCGATGGCTTCAGGCAGGTTCTCGATGCAGTTGTCGGTCAGCACCAGCGAGCGCAGCGAGGGTGGCAACGCGCTGGCGGGAACATCCACGATCTCACAGGCCTTGAAGCCGACGAAGAACAGCTGCTCGCACAGGCCTAGGCATTCCGGCAGGCGGGTAAAAGGATTGTTGGAGCAGAACAGGATCTTCAGGCGCTTGAGACGGTGCAGGTCGGCGGGCAATTCGGTCAGCCGGTTGCCGCTGAGGTCCAGCACTTCCAGCGAATCGGCGAGGCTGAATATCTCCTCGGGGAATTCAACGAGGTCGGCGCTGAGGTTGAGCCGCGTGATGCCTGCCAGTTTGCCGGCACGCAGGTCTGCAAGGGTGTGCATGGGGGGAAGGGCGCCTGTGATCGATGGCCGTCCATGATACCCAGTCGTCGCGGCCGATGCTCGTTCGGCCGCGAGCACAAGTGGCGAAGGATCAGCTCAGGCAGCGATCCAGCAACTGATGCATGCGCTCAAGGGACGGTGCCGATTCGGCGTACAGAATGCGATAGACCATGGGCGCGACAACGGCATCGACCAGTTCATCCGCTGAAGGACTCTGTTCACCGCGGTCCCGGGCGCGGTCGATGATGATCTGCAGTTGATCGCGGACCATGTTCAGGCACTTGCCCGAGCAGAGGGTCGCGCTACTGGAAACCACGTCGCGCATCATCTCGCGGCCGGGCGCCGAATTGGTTTCTTCGAGATAGACCTCGACCCAAGTGCGCAGATCGTCGCGCAGGTTGCCGCAATCCACCGGCTCGTCGGGGCGCAGACGCTCGACAGCGGCGTCGGCCAGCAGGGAAGTCAGGTCGCCCCAGCGCCGGTAAATGGTGGACGGCGTCACACCGGCCCGGGCCGCAATCATGGGCACGCTGAGGGCCGAACGCTCCTGCTCCTGAAGCAGATCGCGAACCGCCGCGTGAATCGATGTCTGCACCCGGGCACTGCGGCCGCCGGTGCGAATGCCTTCTTTGATAGCCATGCTGCGGACCCTAACACAAAGTATTTGCTTTAAGCAGACGCTGCTCGCACACTGCTAAAGCTAATTAATAGCTTTTGTGGTGTGCTTTTTCGGGAGAGTGTACTCGTGTCTGATTCTTTGCAGAACCCGCAAGTCGATGGTCGGGGGCGGAGCCACTTGGGTTTTCTGGCTTTTGTGCTGCTGTGTTTCTTCGCCGCGTCCAGTGCGCCCACGCCGCTTTACCACCTCTATCAACAAGCGTGGGGTTTTTCCTCGGCCCTGTTGACGGTGATTTTCTCGGTGTATGCCCTGAGCCTGCTGGCGACGCTGCTGGTGTTCGGCTCCCTGTCGGATTACCTCGGCCGCCGCCCGGTGATCTTTATCGGGCTGCTGCTGGAGATCGTCTCGATGCTGCTGTTCATCGCCGCCACCGACGTCATCTGGCTGATCGTCGCGCGAGTGCTGCAAGGCGTGGCGACGGGCATTGCGACCAGCGCGCTGGGTGCTGCAATGCTCGACAGCGATGCGCAGCAGGGTCCGCTGCTCAACAGCATCACACCGATGTTCGGCATGGCGCTGGGCGCCCTCGGCACCAGCGCACTGGTGGAGTACGCGCCGCTGCCCATGGGCCTCGCCTATGGCGTGCTTCTCGCGGCGTTTGTGGGTCAGGCGATGTATCTGTTGCGGATCGCTGAAACGGTGACGCCGCAGCCGGGCGTGCTGAAAACCCTGCGGCCGCGGCTCGGCGTACCTGCGCAGGCGAGGGGGACGTTGTTGCTGGTGCTGCCGGCCGACATCGCCGCCTGGGCGCTGGGCGGATTCTTCCTGTCGCTGGCACCGTCGCTGCTGACGGCTGCGACCGGGTCGAGCTCAGTCCTCAACGGTGGTTTTGCCGTTGCAGCGCTGACCCTCAGTGGCGCGATTTCGATCCATAACCTGCGTCTGCGCGCGCCCCGTCTGGCCTTGTTGGTGGGCTGCAGTTTTCTCGCGGTCGGGGTTTCAGTGATTCTGGCGGCGGTGAATCTGGGCTGGTTGTGGCTGTTCTTTACCGGCGCGGTGGTGGCGGGGATCGGCTTCGGGGCGAGTTTCCTCGGCGCCCTGCGCCTGTTGCTGCCGCTGGCCCACGCCCACGAGCGGGGCGCGTTGATGGCGGCCTTCCTGGCCCTGAGTTACCTGGCGTTCTGCATTCCGGCGCTGCTGGCCGGTGTGTCGATCAAGACGGCTGGGCTGGTGACCACCACCAATGTCTACGGTGGAGTGGTGGTCTTGCTGGCGGTGTCGGCGCTGGCCGGTCTGCTGATTCAGCAAGCCGGCCGGGCCAGGGCTGGCTGATTCGCCTTACCGGTTATGACGCAGGATCGAGAAGTTCAGGGCCGCCGCCACGGTCAGCCAGACCAGATACGGAAACAGGATCAGCCCGGTGATGAGGTCCAGCTGGATCCCCAGCACGACCATGGCGGCCACCACCAGCCACAGCAGCGAGATGATGATCATGCCCGCCATCAGACGGCGAGCGCCGAAGAATACGGGCGTCCACAGGGTGTTCAGGGCAATCTGCGCGGCCCACAACGCCAGCACGGTCTGGCTGCCAGGGATCAGAGTCAGGCGATAACCGGCCCAGGCCAGCAGCAGATAAATCGTTGTCCAGGCCACCGGAAACAGCCAGTTGGGCGGGGTGAAACGTGGCTTTTGCAGCGACTCGTACCAGCTGCCGGGTTTGAAAATGATGCCGGTGCTGGCCGCCGCGCAGCAGGCGATAAGAAAAATATAGAAGGTCATGTGGGGTCCTTTGCTGAAACCATTAAAGTGCGGGCCGTGGGGCCGTCTCGGCATTGGATGCTTATGCGCCGGAAAAATCCTGCCTGTGTGCACAGATTAACTTCGCGGCAGGTGCGCGCGTGCCCAACCCTCGGCATCAGTGACCGCGATAGCCTGCTGGCCATTGAAGGTCTGCGCCACGTTCCACGCCACGCCTTGCCCCAGGGCGAACACCGCCCGGTACTTGCGCAGGTTGTCGTCGGGCATTTCCTCAAGGGCCGCCCGTAACTGCTGCACGCTGGAGGCTCGGCGCTCGAATGTCCGTCCGGTGACGCGCTCAAGCAGGTCAGCCAGGTCGCCGTAGGTGAGGGTATCGCCAGCGGTATACACCACTTGATTGATGAAATGCGGGCGGTGAAGCACGATGGCGGCGGTGAGGTTGCCGATGTCTTCCGGCGTTGTCACCGTGACCGCCGTGTCCAGGCTGCCCAGTGCATTGACCCGGCCGCCAGGCAGATCAACGACTCCGAACGCCGGATCGAACAGGAAGCTGGTGAACATGCCGGTGGAAATGATCAGCCATTCGGTTCGGGACTGAGTGCGCAGCAGGTCGCGCACATCCAGTTGCTCGTCGAACAGGTCCTGGGGGCTGCCACGCCCGATCACGTCGTAGTCGACGCCGAACTGCCAGGGAATGTAGCGTTTGACACCTGAGGCGAGGGCGGCCTGCGTCAGCTTGCGCTGGGTACCTCGGCCGGCGCCAAAGCCCACGCAACTGATCACCGTGTCGTAGCGGCTGAGTACCGCAGCAAGTTCCGCCACCGACGCCACGGCGATGTCCGCCACCTCAATGGCCACACCCAGGGACTTGATCGCAGCTATTTCCTTTTGCTTTTCCGGGCAGCCATTTTCGACGCTGGCCTGACGCAACAGCACGCTCACGCCCGCCGATTCGGCAGACCGGGCCCCGAGGCCGCGCAGCACCGCGAGCCCCAGTTCGCCGGCGCCAAGGACCAGAATGTGTTGTTTGACGTTTGAAATATCAGCCTGCATGGTGAACCCCTGTTTGACGCACTTAACGTGAGGCTGGGGATCTTGTCATGGACATCAGCGGGCAAAAAGTAGGCACAGCGGTGATACCGAGCGGGCTGGATGCGCAGGAAATCGTGCGGCGTTCGCAGAGCGCCTGTCGGGCACTCAGCGACGATGAAGACGGCCTCAAGCGCGATATTCTCGGCCACTCCGGCAACCGATGGTCACTGGGTGTGGTGCATGCGCTGGGCGTGACCAGCCCGTTGCGCCACGCCGAGCTGCGTCGCCAGCTGCACGGCGTCACCCAGCGCATGCTCACCCACACCCTGCGCCAGCTGGAGCGCGACGGGCTGATCAGTCGCCATGACTTCGGCGAGAAACCGCTGCGGGTGGAATATGCACTGACGGAGCTGGGCATGGGCTTGCTGGTGCAGATGATCCCGTTATGGACCTGGGTGGTCGAGCAGGCGGAAGGTTTTACAGCGGCGCGCCGACGGTATGACGGAGCACCCGCGTGAGGTTCGAGTGAGGGAGTCGGCGAGCAGTCGGGTCAGGATCAGTTGGCCAATTGGCTGAGCCGTTCTTGCACGGCGTCGTCGAAGATCATGTACAGGGTTTCAACATCGGCCGGGCGCAGACGTCTGCTCGTCTCCAGGCTAAGAATGAAACTGATCTCCATGGCGGCCTCCCGTTCGAGGTCCTCCTTGGTGGTGGCGGCGTTCAACGCACGCACCAGATCGTCGATCGCACCTTGAATGGGTTTGGGAAGCCGAAGTGCAGCGATTCGCTCTTGGGGCATTGCTCAGTCCTGGGGGTGTCGGGTTATGCGGCGAACCGAAAGGCATAAAGCCCTGGAGCCTGGGATCGGGGCGTATTGTGGCCGAGTTACGGCGCAGATCCCACCAGCGGAAACAAAATAGTGAAATGGCACGCCTTGTCCTTGTCGCTTTTAACCCATGCTGCGTTCAACAGCGTCACCAAAGGCGATTGATTTTTATCCCTTGGTAGCCCGAATGCCTCGGGTTTGTATCGCTCAAGTTACAAAGGCGTCCGCCGACACCCTGTTCAGGAAGTCTATTACTCACTTGAACAGGGAAGTGCCATGTCAGCGATTTCTTCGGTCAGCTCAGCCGCGCAGTTGATGCCGGTGATCAAACCGGCGGCCACCGTCGCGCTCAATGACAATGCCGCTGCTGGCATCACCACCGCCACGCCGTCGTCCGTCGTGATGCTCGGCCAGGACGACAAGGTCAGCGCCCCGTTGATCTACAACGTCCGTGGGCTGATGCCTGACGCCAGCGTACCGCCCGCCTGGGAGTACACCCGCCAGGACAAAGTCTCCCTGGCGATGATGGGTAATTTCGGCACCTCCTCCACAGCGGGTCGCTTCCAGGGCCTGGGCGCGACGCTGCTCAGTCAGTTGGCCCAGACCGGCCAGAATATTTCCCAATCGGTGCTGCGCTCGACGACCGGCAAAGCATTGGAGCCTGCAGAGCTCGCTGCCGCCCAGGACCGCCTGCACAGCAATCCGGCCAACAGCATCAGCCTGACCCTGAAAACCGCCAGCGGCAAAACCATCGAGCTGAGCCTCTCGAGTCAGGACGACGGCCTGGCGGTGCAGGCCCAAGTGAGCGGCGGCGACCTCAGCGACGACGAGCTCAACGCGCTGAATGCCATGGCGGACGGTTTTCAGTCAGCCATCGACGGCCTGACCTCCAAACCGCCGACCCTGAAACTCGACGCCCTGACCCATTTCTACGCCAAGGCCTTCGCTTCCGTTGATTTGAAAAGCAGTTTTAAACTCGAAGACGGCAGCGCCCAGACCCTTGAACTGCACGCCGACGCCGACCAGCGTTCGGTGCGCATGAGTGGCGCGCTGGGTAATCTCGACCTTTCGGTGGACCTGAAAAACGCGGCCATTCGGGGTGACAGTGCTCAGCAGGCGAAAGCGCTGGACGGCTATGTCAGCCAGATCGAGGCGGCGCGCAAGCGTGGCGACGGCGACGCACAGTTGCTGTCGATGTTCGAGGACGCGTTCAAAACGCTGCACTCCAACTACCCGGACACCCGCGTCTCCACGGCGGCGCAGACGGTGAGCTCGATCGAACTGACGGACACCGATCACGGCCTGTTGACCGGCCTCGGCGACTTCAGCGCATCGGTCAGCGAGAAGAGCGTGGAGGGCAATCCGGGCCGCCCAGGCGAGCTGGACAGCTTCGCCTACACCCTGTCGCAGACGACCCAGTCCAAAGGCCGCGACCAGATGAACCGGACTATTGTCCAGGATCAGCAATCCCAGCTGACTGCCAGCTATCACAAACCGCTGCCAGGCGGGCAGAAGCTGGCGTTGAGCACCGACCCCACCACGCAGAATTACCTGTATTACCAGATCAGCGACCAGGCGAGCAGCAAAGCCAGCATCGGCTATAAAAAAGGCGAACTGGTCGATGCGACGCTGAGCCAGTCCGCCAGCCAGTCGACGCGCATTGCCAAGTACGTGATGGGTCGCCTGGAAAAAGACACCCACACGCCGGTGTCCACCTCCAGGACCCAGAGTTTCCTCAGCGTACTGCAGCAGGCCTTGCAACAGGACAAAGAGGCGAAGCAGGGCCGTGGCACGTCGACCCTGAAAGACACGCTGGCCGGCATTCACGCCAAGGTGTTGCTGCAGAGCGAGCCGTCGAAGCTGAACGGCTGATAGCGGTATAGCCTCAGTTTTGCAGCGCGCCGTCCGCCGCTTTCCCGGCTAAAGCCGGTTCCACCAAGGGCGCGCCGTTCCTGACATTGGGACACTGCCAGAACCATTGGCCGCGCACGATGCTTTTAGTGGGACCGGCTTCAGCCGGGAAGGGCCCAGTGTGATCAGCCGCAGATTCTGGCCGTGCTCCGGCGGCTCACCGCTCCCCGCCCTGAACCTGACAAACCTCAAGCATCCGGCTATACACAAACGTGCCAAGCACGTTGCTGTTCCCAGAGGCTAGAAGCCCGGAGTGTTATCGATGATTGACCGCGAGCCACCGTATCCCCGTAAACCCCCGCTCAGTAATTCCGAAAAAATGGTGCGCCTGGCCGGCATTGGCCTGGTCGTACTGGTCGCCGCTGGCGCCTTCGCCTACGTCAATGGCAGCCTCGACCCACAGCGGCTGACGCCTGCCCGGGTGGTTGACGTGTTCGAACGCAACAACGGTGTGCATCCCGGCTATCGCCGTAATCACCCCAAAGGCATCTGCGTCGCCGGCTACTTCGAGAGCAACGGTGCTGCTGCCAGTTTGTCCAAAGCCGAAGTCTTCGCCAGCGGCCGCACACCGGTGATCGGTCGTCTGGCTGTGCCCACCGGCAATCCGTATTCCCCCGACAGCGCCGCGCCCCTGCGCAGTTTTGCCGTCCAGTTCACCCAGCCCAACGGTCAGCAATGGCGCACGGGCATGAACAGCATGCCGGTGTTTCCGGTCGGCACGCCCGAGGCCTTCATTGATCTGCAAATCGCGACCGGGCCTGACCCCAAGACCGGCAAGCCCGACCCTGCGAAACCCCCGGCGTTCTTTGCCGCGCACCCGGAAGCCCAGCCGTTTCTGGCCTGGGTCAAAACGGCCAAGCCTTCGGCCAGTTTCGTCACCGAGACCTACAACAGCGTCAACGCGTTCGTGCTGGTGGATGCCAACGGCAAGCGTCAACCCGTGCGCTGGAGTCTGGTGCCGGAAGCGAGCGATGCCGCACCTGCGCCCGACGCCAAGGACTATCTGGACAAGGACCTCACCGAAAGACTGGCCAGCGGTCCCCAGCGCTGGAAGTTGATTCTGACCCTGGCCAACCCCCAGGACCCGACCAACGACGCATCCAAAGCCTGGTCCGGTGAACACAAGACCGTGGATGCCGGGACGCTGGTGATCAACGCCGACAGCCCGCAACTGAATGGCGACTGCCGCGACATCAATTACGATCCGCTGATCCTGCCCAGTGGCATCGAGGGCTCGGATGACCCGTTGCTCGCCGCACGGTCAGCCGCCTATGCCGCGTCTTATAGGCGCCGCACCAGTGAAGTGGATCAGTTGAAAGCCGAGCCCGCCCAGGAGAAACAGCCATGAGTACGCCCGTCAAGCATTTCGCCCCGTTGGCGCGCCTGCTGCACTGGCTGATGGCGCTGATGGTCATCGCCATGCTGTTCATCGGCGCCGGCATGGTGGCCTCGGTGTCGGAGCGGCACGAGTGGCTGCTGAACCTGCACAAGCCCTTGGGCATTGCGATTCTGCTGCTGGTCATCGTCAGGATCATCGTGCGTGTCACCACTCGAACGCCGCCGCTACCGGCCGACTTGCCCGCCGTTCAGGCGCTCGCCGCCAAGCTGTCCCATTACGTGCTGTATGGGTTGATGCTGGCGATGCCGCTGATTGGCTGGGCGATGATTTCCGCCGCCGGAGATCCGGTCATGCTCGGCAGCTCAGTGCGGCTGCCCTCCATCGTCACGGCGAACCCGGACACCTTCGCGCTGCTGCGCAAGGCCCACGCCTACCTGGCGTACCTGTTCTTCCTGACGATTCTGGCGCATCTGGCCGCCGCGCTGTTTCACGGCTGGGTGAGGAGGGATGAAGTGCTGGACAGCATGCTGCGGGGGAAATCGCGGGGTTGATCTTGCAGTGATTGCCTGCTGTGAATAAGGCAGACGACATCGCCAGTGGGCTTAACCCCGCTGGCGATGTTGTTTCCGGGCTCCGGTCAGCGTATCCGAATCAGGCTGCGATTCAGCGCAAGACGGAAACCATCTGCCCCAGGGTGGTCAGCACATCGCGGGCCAGCTGTTTCGAGCGCTGGCCCGACCAGCCGGTGACGACATCGGGGGCGTCATCGTTGTCCTTGAACGGCATTTCCAGGGTCAGCGACAGACACTTGTAACGCTCACCGACGCTGTTGCACGCCAGGTTCATGTTGGCCTGGCCCGGCGCCGACAGCGGATAGCCGTATTTGCTTTGAAAGTCCCGGGTCAAGCCGCTCAGCCGCGCGCGGAAATCCGCTTCCAGTTGCGCCTGCTTGTCGGTGTACCCGGGATTGCCTTCGCAGGCGGCGGTGAAGACGTAGGGGATTTCCTCATCGCCGTGGACGTCGAGGAACATGTCCACGCCGTATTTTTCCATCTGCTCTTTGACGAAGAACACTTCCGGGCTGAGCTCGGGTGTCGTGTCCTGCCAGGCACGGTTGAGGTCCTTGCCTTGAGCGTTGGTGCGCAGATGGCCGTGAAACGAGCCGTCCGGGTTCATGTGCGGCACCAGATACAGGTCTGCCGAGGCCAGCAAGGCCTGCAGCTCGGGGTCGTCTTCCTGAAGCCGTTCAATGACGCCTTCCATGAACCACTCGGCCATGTGCTCGCCGGGGTGCTGTTGCGCGATGATCCAGATGTTGCGTTTGCCCGCAGCGCCGTCGCCCTTGCGCAGCAGCGGAATGTCCCGGCCCTCGACGCTCTTGCCGGTGGCCAGCAGCTCGGTGCCGGCCTTGTTCAGCGCCTCATCCACCAGCCAGTCGTGGCGCTCGCGGCTGTAGGGTTCGAAGTAGGCGAACCACACCTGGGATTCGCTTGCCGTCAGCTCGAAGTTCAACGCCTTGCCATCGAACTGGCTCGGCACGCGGAACCAGGTTTTCTGATCGTAGGAGGCTACTGCGTTGTAGCCGGTCCAGGCACGGTTGTAGCTCGACTGGCCCGCGTTGGTCAGGCTGAAGCCGTGGGTCTCGCCGATCTGCAGGCCGTCGACCTTGAAGTGGAACCACTGGAAATGCGCGCTGCGGGTGTCGGGGCGAATCGCCAGTTGCACCGCTTTCGGGTTGCTGGCATCCAGAACGACGATGTTGCCGCTGTCGAAATCGGCGGAGATATTAAGGGCGGTTTGAGTCACGGGAGCGTCCTGATTGCATGATCTGCCATTACGAGGCCATCGGGAGGCAATCCAGGCCGGGCCTGATCGCCCCACTGGGCTGTTATGACAATTACTTTACACGCATCAGGTTGAACGACAGCGACAGAATAGTTCGCCAAAGAGTCAGGGTGAGGACTCAGCTGTAAGCCTCGGCGGTGACCAGCAGGCCGCACATCAGCATCGTCACCAGCACCCAGCCGAAATAGACACGGGGTTTGCGTCGATGCCAGCCGCTGGCGCCCAGAATTTCGGCCGGACCCTGCAACGTGCGCCAGAACTGCTCGCTGTTCTGAAACGCCGCCAGGTGCCGGGGATCGGCGTCGAGCCAGTGACGGAACTCGATGCGCTGACTGGCGGTGGCCTGGGGGCTTTGCAGGTGCACGTACCAGCGCAGGGCCTGAAGCAAAATGGCTCGGGCAGGGTCATGTTCGGCGGATTCGCTGACGCAACGTTCAAGCGCTGCGGTCATGCAGCGCTCGACGGTGGCAGCGTCCACGTCAAGCAACTGGGCGATATCGGTGTAGGAAAAATCGTCGAGGCGGCTCAGCAGAAAGACCTGCAGAACTCTGCGCGGCAGCCGCTGCAGACGGCGTCGGTACAGGTCGGTTTCGGCGCTCGCGCCCAGGGCGGGCGACACGGGAGAGTTGGTTATCAACGAGTCGAGGAGCTGCGTCATTGCGTCTTGCTCACTGTTTGAATAGCGGCGGTCGCGGAAAACAACGTCGTGAATTCGGAATCTTTTACTGAATGTGTCAGTTTTTGACAGCAGCATCGGCCCATCGCTCGCTCCATTTGCTATGATGCGCGCCATCGAAAGACAGATCACTGTCGAATCCTCTTCATTAGCCTGAAGACGCAGCACCCGACCGAACCCAGACCCGAAAAGGGCATAAAAAAAAAGACCCGGCTATAAGCCGGGTCAAAAACCGTGATTAGCCTGATGAGGAGATAATCCGGAAGCCGACCTAAGGCTTCTGGGTTACCAACCAGTCTCGCGACCGGTTGCGCTCAATAATAATCATTCCCATTTGAGAGTCAATCCTTTTTTCGCGCCCCTGTGAAAAGAGTTTTGCCCGTGGGCGGATTTTGTCTTCGCCTCTGAGCCACCCATCGGCAGCCTAGTCAATCGGCAATTCTGTCGTGCGCTTCACCACACTCATCGCGATATTCGAATGCGCCTCCTGCACATGGGGGCTTTGCAGCAGGTGGTCGCGCAGAAAACGCTCGTAGCTGGCGATGTCCTGCACCACCACCTTGAGCAGGAAATCCATGTCGCCGGCCATGGTGTAGCACTCCAGGACTTCGCGAAATCCGGTGATCGCTTCCTCGAACTCCGTCAGGTACTTGCGCCCGTGTCCGGACAGCTTGACGTCGACGAACACGGTCATGGTCAGCCCTAGCTTGGCCGGGTTGAGCAGGGCGACCTTGCGCTCGATAACGCCTTCTTCTTCCAGACGATTGATGCGCCGCCAGCAGGGCGATTGCGAGAGTTCGACGCGCTCGGCGATCTCGGCGGCGGAGAGATCGGCGTCGTGCTGCAACAGACGAAGGATCTTGCGATCGATGGGGCTGAGCTTGACCTGCATGAATTGACCCTTTTTTATTCTTGAACGGGAACGGCCATGCACGATATGAGCAGATTCGCGCCGATTTAGGAAGAAAAAGCCTGTGCCGGGCAGGCAGTATTTTGTCTGTGACCGTCGGGCTGAACCGTCCTGACGGCGAGGCGCCGGCAAGGCTGCAAACGCCGCTGGCGCCGCATTCAAAACGCACTAATAAAAACAAAGGAGTGCCTGAATGTCCCTGGCTGATATTCGTCTGGACGATAAGTACCGACTCGCAACCGGCAATCTGTACCTGACCGGAACCCAGGCGCTGACCCGCCTGCCGATGCTGCAGAAGCAGCGCGACGAAGCCCGCGGGCTCAACACAGCCGGGTTCATCTCGGGCTATCGCGGCTCGCCATTGGGGAATCTCGACAAGAGCCTCTGGGACGCCAAGGATTATCTCCAGCAGAACGCCATTCATTTCCAGCCCGGCGTCAACGAAGAGCTCGCCGCGACGGCGGTCTGGGGCAGTCAGCAAGTCAACCTGTTCCCCCACGGCAAATACGACGGCGTCTTCGCCCTCTGGTACGGCAAGGGTCCGGGCGTTGACCGCTGCGGCGACGTGTTCAAGCACGGCAACTCCGCCGGCGTCGCCGAAAATGGCGGCGTACTGATCCTCGCTGGCGACGACCATGGCTGCAAATCTTCGACCATCGCGCACCAGAGCGAGCACGCCTTCATCGCTTCGATGATCCCGGTACTAAATCCGAGCAACGTCCAGGAAATCCTCGATTACGGCATCATCGGCTGGGAGCTTTCGCGCTACAGCGGGTGCTGGGTGGCAATGAAAACCATCGCCGAAAACGTCGATTCCTCGGCCGTGGTCGAGGTCGATCCGCTGCGCATCCAGACGCATATCCCGGAAGACTTCCAGATTCCCGAAGGCGGCCTGCACATTCGCTGGCCCGATCCGCCCCTGGCTCAGGAAGCCCGGCTTAATACCTACAAAATCTACGCCGCCCGCGCATTCGCCCGGGCCAACAATCTCAACAAAGTGGTGATCGATTCGCCACAGCCGCGCCTGGGCATCATCACCACCGGCAAGTCGTACCTCGACGTGCGTCAGGCCCTGGAAGAGCTGGGCATCGACGAAGACCTGTGCGCTTCGGTGGGCATTCGTGTGCTCAAGGTCGGCATGAGCTGGCCGCTGGAGCCGGTGTCGGTGCATGGCTTTGCTGAGGGATTGGACGAAATCCTCGTGGTTGAGGAAAAACGCAGCGTGATCGAGGATCAGCTCACCGGTCAGCTGTACAACTGGCCGGTGGATCAGCGCCCTCGCGTCGTCGGTGAATTCGATGAAGAGGGCCGTTCGCTGTTGCCCAATCTGGCTGAACTGACGCCGGCGATGATCGCCCGGGTCATCGCCAAACGCCTTGCGCCGATCTACAGCAGTCCGAAAATCGAGGCACGCCTGCAGTTTCTGGCCGACAAGGAAAAAGCCCTTGCTGCGCCGTTGTTCAGCACCCTGCGCACACCGCATTTCTGCTCGGGCTGCCCGCACAACACCTCGACCCGCGTACCGGAAGGCAGTCGCGCCCTGGCCGGCATCGGCTGTCATTACATGACCATCTGGATGGACCGGGAAACCGAGACCTTCACCCAAATGGGCGGCGAAGGCGTGACCTGGATTGGCCAGGCGCCTTTCACCGAAACGCCCCACGTGTTCCAGAACCTCGGCGACGGCACGTACTTCCACTCCGGGCACCTGGCGCTTCGGGCGGCGGTCGCCTCCAAGGTCAACATCACCTACAAGATTCTCTACAACGACGCCGTCGCCATGACGGGCGGCCAGCCCATCGACGGCGTCCTGCGCGTCGATCAGCTCAGCCGGCAGGTGTTCAACGAAGGCGTTCAGCGCATTGCGCTGGTCTCCGATGAGCCGGAGAAATACCCGAGCCGCGAGCAGTTTGCGCCGATCACCACCTTCCACCACCGCAGCGACCTTGACGCCGTGCAGCGCGAGCTGCGTGAGTTCAAAGGCGTGTCGGTGATCATCTACGACCAGACCTGCGCCACTGAAAAACGCCGTCGCCGCAAGCGCGGCACGATGGTTGATCTGGACAAGCGCGCCATCATCAACCCGGCCGTGTGCGAAGGCTGCGGCGATTGCGGCGTCAAGTCGGGTTGCCTGTCGGTGCTGCCGAAAGAAACCCCTGAAGGGCGCAAGCGCGAGATCGACCAGAGCGCGTGCAACAAGGACTTCAGTTGCGTCGAGGGCTTCTGCCCGAGTTTCGTGACCGTGCATGGCGGCAAGCTGCGCAAGCCGCAGTTGCCCAAGCAGGCCCAGGCGTTCGCTGAACTGCCGCAGCCGACGCTGCCGAGCCTCGCCCAGCCGTACAACATTCTGCTGCCGGGTGTGGGCGGCACGGGCGTGACCACCGTCGGTGCAATGCTCGGTTACGCCGCCAACCTGGAAGGCAAGGGCTGCAGCGTGCTCGACCAGGCCGGTCTGGCGCAGAAGTTTGGGCCAGTGGTCAGTCACATTCGTATCGCCGCGCGGCAGGAAGATCTGTTCGCCGTGCGGATTGCCGCCGGTGAGGCGCATCTGCTGCTGGGTTGTGACCTGTTGGTGGCGTCAGGCCCCGATGCCATCGCCAAGCTCAACAGCGCGAAGACCCATGCGGTGATCAACAGCCAGCAGACGCCGACCGCTGAATTCACCCGCAATCCCGACGCCGAGTTCCCGGCCGAAGCGATGATGCAAACCATCCGCGAAGCCGTCGGCGCTGAAAAAACCCACTTTGTGCAGGCGACGGATCTGGCGACCAAACTGATGGGCGACAGCATTGCCAGCAACCTCTTCATGCTGGGTTATGCCTTTCAGTTGGGGCTGATTCCGTTGACTTCTGCGGCCATCGAAAAAGCCATCGAGCTTAACGGGGTGGCGGTCAATCTGAATCAGCAGGCGTTCCTGTGGGGGCGTCGTGCGGCGTTTGACCTGCCGGCGGTGCAAGCGGCGGCCAATCCGCAGAGCCAGCCCACGCCGGACCCTGAACACCTGACCCTGGAAGAGCGCGTCACGCGCAACGTCCACGGCTTGATCGCCTATCAGAATGGCGCGTTGAGCGAGCGTTACCTGACGCTGGTGAATCGTGTGCGGGATGCCGAAGCGCGGCTGTTCCCGGGCCAGCCACCGGCGTTGACCGAGGCGGTGGCGTTCAACTACTTCAAGCTCCTGGCCTACAAGGACGAGTACGAAGTGGCGCGGCTGTACAGCAATGGCGACTTCACCCGTCAGTTGGAAGCGCAGTTCGAAGGCGATTACCGCATCGAGTTTCACCTGGCACCGTCCTGGCTGGCCAAGCGTGATCCGAAGAGTGGAGTGCCGCGCAAACGCAGTTTCGGGCCGTGGATGCTGAAGGCGTTTGATGTCCTGGCGCGATTCAAATTCCTGCGCGGCACGGTGCTCGACCCGTTCGGCCGCAGCGTCGAGCGTCGGCAGGAACGCGAGTTGATCGACGCTTACGTGGGCGACATCGAGTTGATCCTCGGCCACCTGAGTGCCAGCAACCGGCATACCGTCTTGAACCTGGCGCGGCTACCGGAACGCATTCGCGGTTATGGTCACGTCAAGGAAAGCGCGATGAAAGCGGCGGCACTGCAGGCGGCGCGGATGCGCCAGAGTCTGGTCAGTGGCGAGGTGGAAGTGCTGAAGTTGTATGAAGTAGCGGCGTAAAAACCAGGAGGAGGTCGTTCAGGCCTCCTCATTTCACTGGCTGCACGCGATATCTTGGTAGGACCGGCTTCAGCCGGGAAGAGGCCCGTGTTAACACCCCTAGGTTTGCGGTGTGACCACTGACGCTTTCCCGGCTAAAGCCGGTCCCACACGTCGAGTTCACTCCGATCTCACTGACTGCACGAGATGCTTCTAGTGGGACCGGCTTCAGCCGGGAAGAGGCCCGTGTTAACACCCTCAATCTAGCGGTGTCATGACCGACGTCTTCCCGGCTAAAGCCGGTCCCACATTAGATTGCAGCCAGCCAGCAGTCGATCATTCGGCCTGTACCATAGCTTCCAGCTCCACCAGCACCACCCCTTCCTTGACCATCTCGCCTTCGGCGCAATACAGCGCTGCAACGGTGCCGGCGGTGTTCGCGCGGATGCTGTGTTCCATTTTCATGGCTTCCAGCACCACCAGCGGTGTGCCGACTTGCACCTGTTCGCCCACGCTGACCAACACTCGAACGATGCTGCCGTTCATGGGGGCGGTGAGGCCGCCTTGATGGCCGTGGCTCGAATCCACCTCAGCAATCGGGTCAACCGCGCGGACCGCGTGCACGTCGCCCTGCCAGCGCAGGTACAAAGTGTCGGCCCGACGGATCGCAATCGTCTGCCGGCGCACGCCGTCCTGTTCGATCAGCAAATGCTCGCCGTTCAGCCGAACGCCCTGCCGGGAGTCACTCGGCAGCACAATGCTTCGAGACTCTGCGCCACACGCCAGGCGCAACGTCACTTCGCAAGGGCCGCCGAGGCGCAGGCCAGAGCGGGTCGACCAGGGCGAATGGGCATCGTCCGTTCTGGCCGTCACCGGTGCAGTGCTCAGGTAAGCCTGGGCCGCCAACTGCCAGAAGTCCGCCGTCAAACCCTCGGCCGCTGGCAGCAGTTCATCCTGATAGCGAGGGATAAAACCTGTGTCCAGCTCGGCGTCGGCGAAGGCCGGGTGGGCGATGATGCGACGCAAGAACGCGAGGTTGGTGCGCAAACCGCCGATGGCAAATTCATCCAGCATCGCCAGCAGCCGCAAGCGCGCTTCTTCACGGGTCTGGCCCCAGGCGATCAGTTTGCCGAGCATCGGGTCGTAGAACGGCGAAACTTCGTCACCTTCCGCGACGCCGCTGTCAACGCGGCGTCCCGGCCCCGCAGACGATTCGCGATACAGCGCCAGCGTCCCGGTGGCGGGCAGAAAGTCGTTGGCCGGATCTTCCGCATACAGCCGCACCTCAATCGCATGGCCGTTCAGCGGCACTTCGGCTTGGGTGATCGGCAGCGGCTCGCCCTGGGCCACGCGAATCTGCCAGGCCACCAGGTCCAGCCCGGTAATTGCCTCGGTCACCGGGTGCTCGACCTGCAAGCGCGTGTTCATTTCCATGAAAAAGAACTCGCCTCGCGCGTCCAGCAGAAACTCCACCGTCCCCGCGCCGACGTAGCCGATCGCCTGGGCCGCACGCACGGCCGCTTCGCCCATGGCCTGACGCATCTGTGGGGTCAGGCCCGGCGCCGGGGCTTCTTCGACGACCTTCTGGTGACGGCGCTGAATCGAGCAGTCGCGCTCGTTGAGGTACAAGCAGTGGCCGTGCTGGTCGGCAAACACCTGAATCTCCACATGGCGCGGCTTGAGCACGTACTTTTCGACAAGCATGCGCGAATCGCCGAACGACGACTGAGCCTCACGTTGCGCCGACGCCAGTGCTTCGGCCAGGTCCTCGTCGCGCTCGACCACCTTCATGCCCTTGCCGCCACCGCCGGCGGTGGCCTTGAGTAGCACCGGGTAGCCGATACGGGCGGACGCTTCGCGGAAGGTCGCGGCGTCCTGGGCATCACCGTGATAGCCGGGCACCAACGGCACGCCAGCGGTTTCCATCAGCGATTTGGCGGCCGATTTGCTGCCCATGGCGTCAATGGCCGAGGCGGGCGGGCCGAGGAAAATCAGGCCGGCCTGTTCCACCGCGCGGGCAAAGCCTGCGTTTTCCGAGAGAAAACCGTAACCGGGGTGAATGGCCTGGGCGCCACTGGCCTTGGCAGCCTCTATCAGCTTGTCGATTTGCAGATAGCTTTCGCTGGCCTTGCTGCCCCCGAGATTCACTGCGATGTCGGCCTCGCGGACGTGCCGCGCGTTGCTGTCGGTGGCGCTGTGCACGGCGACGGTGGTCAGACCCATGGCCTTGGCCGTGCGCATGACCCGGCAAGCGATTTCGCCGCGGTTGGCAATCAGCACCGAATTCAGCGGTGGTGTGTGCGGAACGCTCATCAGTGCGACTCTCCTTGTGGGGCACGCAGGGCTTGTAGTGTTTGAGATAGCGTTCCGGGCTCGCCGCGCCAGGCAGGTTCGCGCTTCTGCAGAAACGCGCGCAGACCTTCCTGGCCTTCGGCGCTGACGCGGATGCGGGCAATGGCGTTCTCGCAATAGCGGCGCAGGGCAGGGGTCAGCTCACCGTCGGCGACTTCGCGCAGCAGGTCTTTGCTGACGCGCATGGCCTGGGGGCTGTTGAGCAGCAGGTTGGCGATCCAGTGTTCCAGGTGCTGCTCCAGCTCGGCGGCCGGGTAACACTCGGCCAGCAGGCCGATTTCCCGCGCCCGGTTGCCGTCGAAACGTTCAGCGGTCAACGCATAGCGTCGCGCGTGACGTTCGCCGATGGCTTGCACCACGAACGGGCTGATCACTGCCGGGGCGAGGCCGATCTTCACTTCCGACAGACAGAACTGCGCGTCTTCAGCGCCGATGGCCATGTCGCAGCAACTGATCAGGCCCAGTGCGCCGCCATAGGCCGCGCCTTGCACCACGGCCAAGGTCGGCGCCTTGAACTTGGCGAGGTTGTACATCAACTCGCCCAGCTCGCGGGCGTCGCCCAGGTTGGTGTTGTAGTCGAGGTTGGCCGACTCCTGCATCCAGGCCAGGTCGGCACCGGCGCTGAAGTGTCGGCCGCGTCCGCGCAACAGCAGAAAGCGAAGGCTGTCGTCCTTCTGCAGCTGATCCAGAGCAATGATCAGCTCGCGAATCATCTGCGCGTTGAAGGCGTTGTTTTTCTCCGGCCGATTGAGCCAGAGCGTGGCGAACCCACGAGGGTCGAGGACGATGTCGAGGGTGGCGAAATCATTCATGGGGCGATTCTCTCGGGTCACATCCGGAACACGCCGAAGCGGGTCGGTTCGATGGCGGCGTTGAGCGAGGCGCTGATGGCCAGGCCGAGAATGTCGCGGGTCTGGGCGGGGTCGATGACACCGTCGTCCCACAATCGGGCGCTGGAATACCAGGGGTGGCCCTGATGCTCGTACTGATCGAGGATCGGCTGGCGCAACGCGGCTTCTTCCTCGGCGCTGAAGGTCTGGCCGCTGCGTTCGGCCTGTTCGCGCTTGACCTGCACCAGCACGCCGGCGGCCTGTTCGCCGCCCATGACGCCAATGCGCGCGTTGGGCCACATCCACAGAAAGCGCGGGTCGTAGGCGCGGCCACACATGCCGTAGTTGCCCGCGCCAAAGCTGCCGCCAATGATCACCGTGAATTTCGGTACGTTCGCACAGGCCACGGCAGTCACCAGCTTGGCGCCGTGCTTGGCGATGCCGCCGGCCTCGTACTTCTGGCCGACCATGAAGCCGGTGATGTTTTGCAGGAACAACAGCGGAATGCCGCGCTGGCAGGCCAGTTCGATGAAGTGCGCGCCTTTTTGCGCGGCTTCGGCGAAGAGGATGCCGTTGTTGGCGAGGATAGCGATCGGGTAGCCATGCAGATGGGCGAAGCCGCACACCAGCGTGGTGCCGAACAGCGCCTTGAATTCATCGAACACCGAACCGTCCACCAGCCGCGCGATGACTTCGCGCACATCGAACGGCTGCTTGGCGTCCGCCGGGATCACGCCGTACAGCTCGTCATCGCCATACAAAGGCGCCTGGGGCGGGCGGGTCTGCAACTGGCCGAGCTTGCGCCAGTTCAGGTTGGCCACGCAGCGCCGTGCCAGCGCCAGTGCGTGATCATCGCTATCGGCGTAGTGATCGGCGACCCCGGAAACCCTGCAGTGCACATCGGCCCCGCCAAGGTCTTCGGCGCTGACCAATTCGCCCGTGGCGGCTTTCACCAACGGCGGCCCGGCGAGAAAGATGGTCGCTTGTTCGCGGACCATGATGGTTTCGTCGGCCATGGCCGGCACGTAGGCGCCGCCGGCGGTGCAGGAGCCCATGACCACCGCGATCTGCGCAATGCCCTCGGCGCTCATGTTGGCCTGATTGAAGAAGATCCTGCCGAAGTGCTCGCGGTCCGGGAACACTTCATCCTGACGGGGCAGGTTGGCGCCGCCGGAATCCACCAGGTAGATGCACGGCAGGCGGTTTTGCTGGGCGATGGTCTGGGCGCGCAGGTGTTTTTTCACGGTGAGCGGGTAGTAGGTGCCGCCTTTCACCGTCGCATCGTTGGCGATGATCATGCATTCGACGCCTTCGACCCGGCCAATGCCCGCAATGAGCCCTGCGGCCGGGACGTCTTCACCGTACACGTCATGGGCGGCGAGCTGGCTGAGTTCGAGGAAAGGCGAACCCAGGTCCAGCAGGCGATTGATTCGCTCCCGCGGCAGCAGCTTGCCCCGGGAGGTGTGGCGTTCCTGCGCCTTGGCACCGCCACCGCGCTGGACGTGGTCGAGCAGGCCGTGCAGCGCGTCAAGTTGCTTGCGCATGGCCTCGCTGTTGGTGGCGAATTCCGGCGAGCGCGGGTTGATCAGGGTGTGCAGAGTGGTCATGGAGCCTCCGGCGCTGTCAGCGGGTTTCGTTGAACAGCTCGCGCCCGATCAGCATCCGGCGAATCTCGCTGGTGCCGGCGCCGATCTCGTAGAGCTTGGCGTCCCGCAGCAGTCGCCCGGCCGGGAATTCGTTGATGTAGCCGTTGCCGCCAAGGATCTGGATGGTGTCCAGGCCGAACTGGGTCGCCCGTTCGGCGGTGTAGAGGATCACCCCGGCGGCGTCCTTGCGCGTGGTCTCGCCGCGCTCGCAGGCCTGGGCCACGGCATACAGATAGGCACGGCTGGCGTTGAGCTGGGTGTACATGTCGGCAACCTTGCCCTGGATCAGCTGGAACTCGCCGATGCTCTGGCCGAACTGTTTGCGGTCGTGAATGTACGGCAGCACCACATCCATGCACGCCTGCATGATCCCGACCGGCCCGCCCGAGAGCACGACGCGTTCGTAATCCAGGCCGCTCATCAGCACCTTCACGCCACCGTTGAGCGCACCGAGCAGGTTTTCTTCCGGCACTTCGACGTCATCGAAGAACAGCTCGCAGGTATTGGAGCCGCGCATGCCGAGCTTGTCGAACTTGTTGCCGCGAGAGAAGCCGTGCCAGTCGCGCTCGACGATGAACGCGCTGATGCCGTGGGCCCCTTTTTCCAGGTCGGTCTTGGCGTAGATCACGTAAGTATTGGCGTCAGGCCCGTTGGTGATCCAGGTCTTGCTGCCGTTGAGGACGAAGCGGTCGCCGCGGCGGTCGGCGCGCAGCTTCATCGAGACCACGTCGGAACCGGCATTGGGTTCGCTCATGGCCAGGGCGCCCACGTGCTCGCCGCTGATCAGTTTGGGCAGGTAGCGTGCCTTCTGTTCGGCCGTGCCGTTGCGGTTGATCTGGTTGACGCAGAGATTCGAATGGGCGCCGTAGGACAGCGCCGCAGAAGCAGAGCCCCGGCTGATCTCTTCCATGGCGATCACGTGGGCGAGGTAGCCGAGGCCCGCGCCGCCATATTCCTCATCCACGGTAATGCCCAGCAGGCCCATGTCGCCGAACTTGCGCCACATGTCGGCGGGGAAGAGGTTGTCCTTGTCGATCTGTGCAGCGCGCGGAGCCAGCTCGGCAGCAACGAAGGCGCGCACCTGGTCGCGCAGCATGTCGAGGGTTTCGCCGAGGCCGAAATTAAGCGTGGGGTAATTCATGGACTGCATCCCGTATTGTTATTGGAGGGCTGTCAGGGGTAAAAATGTGTGTCACCTTTACGTTAACGTAAGCCTGCGGTCGTGGTGATGTCAACGGGAACAACGCGTAGGGCAGGGAGTTACGGAAGGGGGAGAGGTTTACAAATGCCGGATAGCACGAAGGGGAGCCTGGGCTCCCCTTCAAGTTCGATTGCATGCTCGTTTTTATTGTTAGGTGGCCTGTTGTTGTTTTTGGCGACCAGCCTTTTTTGCTTTTTTGAGCGACCCCCAAACGGGGCCAAGAGCAAACGTATTTTTTTGAGCGCTGATCCGCTTCGATCTTTCGATCCGACTGGTCTGGTAGCTGCCTGAACGCAGTTTTATTGTTCTCAGTCCGGTCATGAGGCCAAGGCCTCAAGTAGAGCGATCCACTCCAAAAAAATCAGTTAGCTGCGTCTCTGTCCGTGTTGTTCTTGTTATGTCAGAGCCGATACGTCTTGTTTTTATTGGGTTATTGCATTTGTTATTTTTGTTGTGCGTAAGAGATAGCAGAAGCCATGCCAACTTTTCAAAATTCCCGGATTCCGGGGCTTTGCGGGTTTCACCCGCGTGGATTCAGGGCTGAATCTGTCGCCAGGTGTTTCCGTGTTACCCGTTTCCCTTAACGCGATGGTGGGCAGGGTAACACTGTGTGACAACTTGTCGCACATCAGGCCGACAGACGTGCCTTCGCCACCCGTGAGCCGTTTGCCCGACCGAGGATGTCGCTGATGCGCTGACCGGCTGCGATCAGTTTGTCCAGGTCGATGCCGGTGTCGATGCCGAGGCCGTTCAGCAGGTAAACCACGTCCTCACTGGCCACGTTGCCCGTCGCGCCTTTGGCGTAGGGGCATCCGCCGAGGCCAGCCACGGAGCTGTCGAACACCTGAATACCTTCCAGCAGGCTGGCATAGATGTTTGCCAGCGCCTGGCCATAGGTGTCGTGGAAATGCCCGGCCAGTTTGCCGCGCGGGATCTGCCCGGCCACCACGTCGAACAGGGTGCGGGTGGCGCCCGGCGTGCCGGTGCCGATGGTGTCGCCCAAGGAAACCTCGTAGCAGCCCATGGCATACAGCTCGTTGGCGACTGCCGCCACTTGCCTCGGCGCAATGTCACCTTCATAGGGGCAACCCAGCACGCAGGACACATAGCCGCGAACGCTGATGCCGCGCAGGCGTGCGGCTTCCATGATTGGCAGGAACCGGTCCAGGCTCTCGCTGATCGAGCAGTTGATGTTGCGCTGGGAGAACGACTCCGAGGCGGCAGCGAACACGGCGATTTCCTTCACGCCGGCGGCCAGCGCGTCCTCGAACCCGCGCAGGTTGGGCGCCAGCGCGGCGTAGGTCACGCCGTCCTTGCGCTGAATGCCGGTGAACAGTTCAGCGGAGCCGGCCATCTGCGGCACCCATTTCGGCGAAACGAAACTGCCCGCTTCGATGTAGCTGACGCCGGCGTCGGCGAGGTCATGCACCAATTGCAGTTTGTCGCTGACGCTGACGGGGCGGGATTCGTTCTGCAGGCCATCCCGGGGGCCGACTTCGACCAGACGCACACGTTGAGGGAGAGACATAGCGGCATCGTTCCTGAAAGATTTGGCTTTAGGTTGTTGTTCTATGGGACTGAATCAGCTGGATATTTCCAGTGCTGCCTTGCAGCGTTCTTCGGCTGTGTCGAGCTCCAGCTGCATCTGCTGGATGTCCAGGAGCTGCTGATCCAGCTGGGCGCGACGCTCGGCGATCTTCTCCAGCATGGTGCTCAGTTGCTTGTGGTTGCCGCCGGCGGGGTCGTACAGACCGATAAGATCGCGGCACTCGGCGAGGGAGAAGCCGATGCGCTTGCCGCGCAGAATCAGCTTGAGGGTGACTTTGTCACGGGCCGAATAAACACGCTCCAGCCCGCGCCGTTCGGGGGTGAGCATGCCTTGCTCTTCGTAGAAGCGGATGGTCCGGGTAGTGATGTCCAGCTCGCGGGCGAGGTCGGAAATGCTGTACGTGGTGGCGGTCATGGCAGTGCTCGATACGGAAGGCCTGGGCGTAACGTAAGTGGGGCTTTACGTTAACGTCAAGTGGCGTTATCAAGCACTGGACAGCTTTTGCCAATCGCAGGACCGCGTTTTGAATGTAGGACCGGCTTCAGCCGGGAAAGGGCCAGCAGCCACACCGCACAATTGATGGTGTCCACAGGGGCCTCATCCCGGCTGAAGCCGGTCCTACAAAAGCCGCGTCTGCAGCCACGCATCAAAACTGATGGTGTTCAGACCAGCCTCTTCCCGGCTAAAGCCGGTCCCACTAAAAGCCCGCGTGCAACCGATGGCGATGGATGGAGCATCAAATCGCAGGACCGCATGCACCCGAGGTACTGGCTGGAACACAAGACCTACTTCACCGCTGCTTCAAGGGTCTTGCCCAACTTGCGTTCCTGCGCCGTCACCAACTGGCAAAGTTCGATGATCTGCTCACGCATCCAGCGGTTCGCCGGGTCCTGATCGGTGCTTTCGTGCCAGTAAAGATGGGTTTCCACGGTTGGCACGTCGTTCACCGGCAAGTACACGAAATGCAGGTCGTTGCGGCGGGCGAAGCGCTCGGGAACGGTCATCACCATGTCGGTCTGCTGCAGCACTTGCGAGGCCATCAGGTAATGCTGCGAACGCAACGCGACCTTGCGCTGGATCCCCATTTTCCCCAGCGCGAGATCCACATAGCCCAAGCCGCTGCGCCGACTGGATATGTGAATGTGCGCAACGCCGAGGTAGTCATCCAGGCTGATGGCCTCCTTGTTTGCCAGCGGGTGGCCGCGGCGCATGGCGCACACGTAGCGGTCTTCCATCAGCTTGACGTGGCGCACCTGGGGATCAGTATTGAGCGGCGCGTCGACGGCGAAATCCAGGCGGCCCGCCGCGAGTTCCTTGGTGGTCTCCCGGCGCTTGGACAGAAAGCTTTCGATGGTCACGGTGGGCGCCAGACGCCGCAACCGCTGAAACAGCGCCGGCAGAATCACCGCTTCGGTGAGGTCGGTCATGCTGATGCGGTAATTCTTGTTGGCCTGCAGCGGATTGAAAATCCTGCTCTCCTGCACAGACACCCGCAGCAGCGACAGGGCGTTGCGCACCGGGCCGATGATGTTCTGCGCCATCGGCGTGGGCACCATGCCCTGAGCGGTGCGCACGAACAGCGGATCGTTGAAGGTTTCGCGCAGGCGTGCAAGGGCGTTGGACACGGCAGGCTGGGTGATGCCGACGATCTGACCGGCGCGGGTCAGATTGGCTTCGGTGTAGATGGCGTCAAACACAATAAAGAGATTGAGATCGACCTTGCTCAGGTTCATTGCTGTGCGCCTCGTGCAGTTCTTGTTGTTTGGAATGCGCCGAATCATATATCGGTTATGAATGTTTATACACGCCGAGAATAGGTTAGATAAATGGGGGGCGCTGTTCTAGCATCGGATCACGACCTGATAACACCTCACAGAAGGCAGCAGCCCATGGATTTCGCTTACTCCCCCAAGGTTCAGGAACTGCGCGAGCGCGTGACTGCCTTCATGGACACCTACGTGTACCCGGCAGAGCCGGTGTTCGAGCGCCAGGTGGCCGAAGGCGACCGCTGGCAACCGACGGCGATCATGGAGGAGCTCAAGGCGAAGGCAAAGGCCGAGGGGCTGTGGAACCTCTTCCTCCCGGAATCCGAACGCGGGGCAGGGCTGTCGAACCTCGAATACGCGCCGCTGGCGGAAATCATGGGTCGCTCGCTGCTGGGCCCGGAGCCCTTCAACTGTTCCGCGCCGGACACCGGCAACATGGAAGTGCTGGTGCGCTACGCCAGTGAAGCGCAGAAGGAACAGTGGCTGGAACCCTTGCTGCGCGGCGAGATTCGCTCGGCCTTCGCCATGACCGAACCCGATGTCGCCTCTTCGGATGCCACCAACATGGCCGCGACAGCGGTGCGCGATGGCGATGAGTGGGTCATCAATGGCCGCAAATGGTGGACCTCCGGCGCCTGTGACCCGCGCTGCAAGATCATGGTCTTCATGGGCCTGAGCAACCCGGACGGCCCCCGTCACCAGCAGCATTCGATGATTCTGGTGCCGACTGACGCGGCCGGCGTGAAAATCGTACGACCGCTGCCGGTGTTCGGCTACGACGATGCGCCCCACGGTCATGCCGAAGTGCTGTTCGAGAACGTGCGCGTGCCGTACGAAAACGTGCTGTTGGGTGAAGGACGCGGCTTCGAGATTGCCCAGGGACGCCTTGGCCCAGGCAGGATTCACCACTGCATGCGCTCGGTCGGCATGGCGGAGCGCGCGCTGGAATTGATGTGCAAACGCTCCGTGCAGCGCACCGCGTTTGGCCGGCCTTTGGCACGACTGGGCGGCAACATCGACAAGATTGCCGACTCGCGCATGGAAATCGACATGGCCCGCCTGTTGACCCTGAAGGCCGCTTACATGATGGACACCGTGGGCAACAAGGTGGCGAGAAGCGAGATCGCGCAGATCAAAGTGGTCGCGCCGAACGTCGCCCTGCGGGTGATCGACAGGGCGATCCAGATGCACGGCGGCGCGGGAGTGTCCGGCGATTTCCCGCTGGCCTACATGTACGCCATGCAGCGCACCCTGCGCCTGGCCGACGGGCCGGACGAAGTCCATCGCGCGGCGATTGGCAAGTTCGAGATTGGCAAGTACGTGCCGAAGGAAATGATGCGCAGCGAACATCGGTGACCGACCACGACGTCGCCGGTAAGCCGTGCATTGCTGGAGGGCTGAACCGCCTCATTCCACCCACACCTCGACCCGGCGGTTTTTGATCCGGCCTTCATCGCCATCATTGGCCGCCACGGGCATTTCGTCGCCAAACCCGCGCACGTCACGCAGTACCACCTGATGTTTCAGCAATTCCCGGCGTACCGCCATGGCGCGCAGTTTGGACAGCAATTGCGCCCGCGCCGGGTCGCTCTTGGCATCGCCAAATCCTACCAGCGTGACCTTCTTATCCAGTTTGTCATGGGCCTTCAGGTACTCGACCACGCGCTTGAGATCGACCATCGCCTTGGTGTCGAGGGTCGCGCTGCCTTGGGCGAAACGGAAATTCACCGACAGCCGCTCCGCCTCACGGGCCAGATCCTGGTACGCCAGTGGCATCTGCGTCGTCGTCCGCACTTTCACCGCCTGAACCGTCTGCGCCACGAACCCGTTCTGCGCCACGATGGACTGGCCCTGTGGACTCTGGGCGAATCGCACCAGCGCCTTGGCCCAGCGCTGCCTCGACTCGGGAGGGAGGTAAAAATACAGGCGGCGTGACAGCGGGTAATCTTCGGTGGCGATCAGACTGACCGTGGGCAGCATCGGTTTGGAATCTCCATCGATGATCGCCACGGCCTTGGCCTGCCGGACGTAGGGCAGGCCGATAAAACCGATGCCCTGGCGGTCCTGGCTGACCTGATCGGACAGCTCTTCGCTGGACTCGAACCGCCTGGCCTCCTTTGACAAGGTTTTCCCGGACTTGGCCAGCACCAGCTCGTTGAAGGTGTCGAAGGTGCCGGACTGCTGATCCCGCGCATATAAATGAATGGTCCCGGCAGTACCGCCCAGTTGCTCCCAGTCGCGGACCTCTCCGGAAAAGATCTTCGCCAGTTGCACCGTGCTCAGCTCCCGCAGCGGGTTGCCGGGGTGAAGGATCACTGCCACGCCGTCGATGGCGATGACCTGCTCGGCCTCATGACTGCGCAGGTCACCCAAGGCCGCCAGTTCGGTGGCTTCGGTCTTTTTGATGGGGCGGGAGGAGGCCGCTACATCCGCCACGCCTTCCTTTAAAGCCACGAACCCGGTGCTCGATCCGTGGGCCGCGATGTCGATGCTGACGTTCTGGCCCGAGGGCACCTGGGCGGTCATACGCAGCTCGTTGGGGTGCGCGCCGGGTTGTTCCTGAATCGACAGTGCGCCTTGCTGCATCAGCAAGCCTCTGACCAAGGCTGGCCCCAGCTGTGCGCCAATCGTATTCGAGCCCTGAATGCGCAAGGCCGGCGAGCCGTCAGTGGGCGCGGGCAGGGCAGCCGCGTTCGCGGATGTGGCCACCGCGAGCACTGAAGACAGCAGTAGGTAAACGAGGGTGCGCAGCATGTGCGGCATCTTTATAGGAGGTGAGGTGGCCGGAGAGTAAGACAGGCCGATGACGGCCAGATGACAGATCGCGGGTTTGTGCGCGTGGGAGGAGCAAGCCGCAGGCAGGGCGCCGTGCGGCTCATCATTCAATGGATCGGTTATTCCAGCTCAAGCCAGATCGGCGCGTGGTCGGAAGGCTTGTCCATCGACCGCAAATGGTAATCCACGCCCGCTGCCTTGATGCGCGGTTGCAGGCCGTGGGACGCGAGGATCAGGTCGATGCGCAGGCCACGCTTGGGCTCGTCTTCAAAGCCACGACTGCGGTAGTCGAACCAGCTGAACTGATCGACCACTTCCGGGTACAGATGGCGGAAGCTGTCCACCAGGCCCCAGTTCTTGAGTTTGCCGAGCCACTCGCGCTCTTCCGGGAGAAAGCTGCACTTGCCGGTTTTCAGCCAGCGCTTGGCGTTGTCGGCGCCAATGCCGATGTCGCTGTCCTCCGGGGAAATATTGACGTCACCCATCACCACCAGCGGCTGGTCATTACTGAATTTCGTTTCCAGCAGATTCTGCAGGTCCGCGTAGAAGCGCAGCTTGGCCGGGAATTTGGTCGGGTGATCGCGGCTCTCGCCCTGTGGGAAATAGCCATTCATGACCGTCACCGGATTGCCGTTGCGATCGGCGAAGGTGCCCCAGATGAAACGGCGCTGGGCGTCTTCATCGTCGTTGTCGAAGCCCTTGTGAATCGACAGCGGCGGCTGACGCGAGAGCAGGGCAACGCCGTAGTGACCTTTCTGGCCGTGGAAGTGCACGTGGTAACCCAGCGCTTCGATATCGGCCTGGGGAAACTGCTCGTCGGAGACCTTGGTTTCCTGCAGGCCAATGACGTCGGGCTGATGCTTCTCGATCAACGCCGCCAGTTGATGGGGTCGGGCGCGAAGGCCGTTGATATTAAAAGACACAAGTTTCATGGGCGGCGGTCCTGGCAAAAACAAACGGCGATGCTAGCCGACCTGTCCGGCGACGGCCAGCGTCAGAGGCGCTCTGTGAGACAGCGGTTGGGCTGCGCGCATTTGGAGTCGGCGGCCAAGTCGTGGGAACTGCGCTGGCGGGCGGCGACTCGAAGCCTTGAAGACCACCACCCAGAGCGCACCCGAGGGGCCGCCCCGGGGCTCATCAAAAGGACGAACACCATGCCTGAACTGCCTAGCGAAACGGCGCAGATCCGTCAGCTCGACAGCGGCTACTCCCGCGAAACCCGCTCGCTGCTGTACCTCGCCTACCGTCAGGAGCCGAGTTTCGCGTACCTGTTCGAATCCGGCCGCTCCGGCTACGAGCACCGGGTCAAGGCGACCATCCGTGCGCTGGTCAAACAGCACTTTCTTCAGGACTTGCCGGCGTTGGGGCTGTTCATGGCGGACCGTCTGGTCGGCGTTGCGCTGATTGCACCTCCCCAGCGGCGGCTGGGCATTACCGAAAGCTGGGCCTGGCGGATTCGCATGTTGATAAGCACCGGCCTGCGCGGGACCCAGCGCTACCTGGAGTATTACCATGACGTGCTGGCCTGTGCGCCGTCGGAAGCGGTTCATGTGCTTCCGCTGCTCGGCGTCCATCCTGATTTTCAGGGCCAGCATTATGGTGAGCAGTTGCTTCTGGCGTTGCATGACTGGTGCGGTCAGGATAAAAACTCGGAAGGCATCGTCCTCGACACGGGAAATGGCCATTATCTGGATTTCTACAATCGACACGGTTATCAAGAAATCGGCGAAGTGGAAGTAGGACCCGTCCGAGAACGCATATTTTTCCGCCCAAACCCCCAGGTTTCATTGGGCTCTGTGGCTTGAGCTACGCAAGCTTCCCAATTTGAGCGGGTTTCAGCAGCCCGCGTCGCTCGTGTAGCATTCGCGCCTATGAAGTTTCCCCATCGATACACCAGTGGCTTTCTCCTGATGTTGTCCAGCTGCACGGCGTTTGCCGATGCGCAGTTGGAAGTCCGGATCAAGCCGTCCAATGCCGCGCTCAAATCCAACATCGAAGGGTATGTGGGAAGCCTCGGCGAGCGCGACGAGCCGGCGCTCGAACGCTTCAGCGTGGGGGCCGTCGAGCAGGCGCAAAAGGCCGCTCAGGCCCTTGGGTACTATCAGGCGCAGATTGACAGCGAAGTCCGCCACATCGACAACAACCTGCAACTGCTGCTGAAGGTCAAGGCCGGCGAGCCTGTGCACCTGCGCAATGTGTCCATTCGTGTGACCGGGCAGGCGGCCCAGCTCAGACGCTTTCGGGTGCCGATGGGTGACGCCCTGAAACCCGGCGCAGTGCTCAATCATGGCGTCTATGAGGACGCCAAGCACCTCATCGAAACCCAGGCCGCCCGCTACGGCTTCTTCAATGGCCGGTTCGTGACCCAGCGCCTGTCCGTTGATCCGCGCGCCGGTGTCGCCGACATCGAACTGGTCTACGACAGCGGGCCGCGCTTCTCCCTTGGCAAAGTGACCTTCAGCGGCGACGCGCCATTCGATGAAGACCTGCTGCGGCGCATGGTGCCGTTCAAACAGGACACGCCCTACGACTCCGAACTGATCGCCGAGCTCAACCAGGCCATGCAGTCGAGCGGCTATTTCGAAGGCGTGCGGGTCAATGCATCGCCCACCGACGCCCAGGCCCAGGTCATTCCGGTCGACGTGCAGTTGCAGACCCGAAAACCGCGGACCATGGGGCTGGGCGTCGGCTATTCGACCGACGTCGGCCCGCGGGTAAAAGCCAACTGGACGCGGCACTGGGTCAATCCCCAAGGCCACAGTTATGGCGCTGAAGCCGAGATCTCCGCCCCTCGGCAAAACGTCGGCCTGTTCTACGACATCCCGCTGGACCCGCCGCTGACCGACAAACTGCGCTTCGCCGGCGGCTATCAATACGAAGAAATCGCCGACACCGACAGCCTCAGCAAACTGCTGACCGTCGGGCCCGAATGGCACAGCAAACTGCCCAGCGGCTGGGAGCGGGTGATTTCGTTGAAATGGCAGCGCGAAGAATACCGGCTGGGCAACGACGCAGGCCTCAGCACCTTGCTCATGCCCGGCGTCAGCTATTCGTACCTGCGCAGCGATAACCGCATCGACCCGCACAATGGCTACCGTCTGCAGTTCGACACCCAGGTCGCCAAGGAAGGACTGGGCTCGGACGCCAACCTCGTGCACGGCACGGTGATGCTCAAAGGGCTGACCACCGTGGCGCAGAATCACCGTTTCCTTGGGCGGGTGCAGGTCGGTGGCAGTGCCACCAACGGCTACAAATCGATCCCGCCATCCCTGCGCTTTTTCGCCGGTGGCGACCAGAGTGTGCGCGGGTATGACTATCAATCGCTGTCTCCGGAAAACTCCGAAGGCGACAAGATCGGCGGCCGTTACATGATCGCCGGCAGCGCCGAGTACCAATACTCCATCGCCGAAAAATGGCGCGTGGCCGCGTTTGTCGATCAGGGCAACTCGTTCAATTCGCTGGACTTGCCCAGCCTGAAGACCGGCGTCGGCATTGGCGTGCGCTGGGTATCGCCGGTCGGGCCGCTGCGCCTTGACCTCGCCCACGCACTGGATGAAGACGGCGGCATTCGTCTGCACTTCTCGATGGGACCTGAACTGTGACGAATGTGGCTTTGTTGAAACGTGCAGCGGCCATAACGGCGATTACGCTGCTGTCGCTGATCATTTTGCTGGTGCTGACGGCGAGCATTCTTCTCGGCACGCAAAGCGGCAGCCGTTGGGCCCTCGGTCTTGTTCCGGGCCTCTCGGTCGAAGGGTTTTCCGGTCGCCTTGGCGGCGCATGGCAGGCGGATCACCTGATCTGGCAGCAAGGCCAGAGCAAGGTCGAAGTGGACGCACCGATATTCGACTGGTCACCGGCGTGCCTGGCGCGCATGACGCTGTGCATCGACAACCTGCAGACAGGCGACATCAGGCTGCAATTTGCACCCTCCAGCGACGCGGCTGCCAGCGGCCCGATCACGCTGCCGGACCTCAAGCTGCCGCTGGCGTTGCAGCTGGGTCGCGTACAGATCGGCAGCCTGCACCTGGACGGCACCGAACAGGTTCGCGACCTGCAGCTGGCAGCCCACTGGACCGCTGACGGGCTGAAGATTGACTCGCTCCACGCCGGTCGCGATGACATCGCGCTTGATCTGTCGGGCCTGCTCAAACCCGAGGGTGACTGGCCGCTGACCGCTGAGGGGCAGTTGAAGCTGCCAGACGTCAGTGGTCAGCCGCTGTCCATGGCGCTGAACATTCAAGGGGACCTGCTCAAGACATTGAAGCTGAACGCGCAGAGCAAGGGCTACCTCGACGCGAGCCTCGTGGGACAGTTGCAACCGCTGGTGGAGAACCTGCCGGCAGACATCGCCATCACCAGCGACAACTTCAAGCCGAGCGCTGATCTGCCGGACACGCTGCAGCTCAATCAGCTGATTCTCAACGCGAAGGGCGATCTCGCCCAGGGCTACGCCATCACCGGCAGCGCCAGCCTCCCCGCTGAAAAAGGCCCGGTGGCGCTGGCATTACAAGGCCGGGTCGATGCCAAGGGCGCGGACATTGCGGCCCTGGACCTGACGGCGAGTGACAACCAGCGCCTCAAGGCAAGTGGCAAGGTGGACTGGCAGCAGGGCCTGCGCGCCGATGCGAAGATTGACTGGCTCGACTTCCCCTGGCATCGCTTGTACCCCTTGATCGACGAGCCGCAGGTCAGCGTGCATACGTTCACCGGCGAGGTGTCCTACACCGACGGCAAGTACCTCGGCCATTTCGCCGGCGACTTCAAAGGCCCGGCCGGCCCGTTCACTCTTCAAAGCCCGTTCAGCGGTGATCTGCAGGAGATCTTCCTGCCTCAACTTGAGCTGGCAGCCGGGCAGGGCAAGGCAAGCGGTCACCTCAACCTGCAATTTGCCGATGGCATCGCCTGGGACACGGCACTGGATCTCAGCGCCATCGATCCCGCTTACTGGGTCGCGGAATTGCCGGGCTCCCTGGCCGGTCCGCTGCGCAGCAAGGGCTCGATGCGCAATGAACAACTGACGCTGAACGCCGATCTGGATCTGAAGGGGCGCCTGCGCGGCCAGCCTGCGGTGTTGCAGGCCAAGGCCGATGGCGCCGACAACAAATGGAGTCTCAACGCTCTGGACATTCGTCTGGGCGACAACCGGATTCAAGGCACCGGCAGCCTCCAGCAGAAAATCGCCGGACAACTGGACATCAATCTTGCTCGACTGGGTCAACTGTGGCCCGGTTTGCAAGGCCAGATGAAAGGACGCGTCGACGTTGCCGGCACGGTCCAGGCGCCCCAAGGCCAACTGGCCTTGACGGGAACCCAACTGGCTTTTCAGGCAAACACGCTGCAAACCCTCTCCCTGGCGGCGAAACTCGACAACACCCAGCGCGCGACGGTTGACCTGAAGACCACCGGCATTCGAGCCGGCGACACCGCACTGGGCGCGCTGACCGTCAACGGCCAGGGCGACATCAAACGCCAGCAGGTGAAACTCGACCTACAGGGGCCGCTGCTCAAACTGGCCCTCGCGCTGGATGGCAATCTGGACAAAGGCAACTGGCGCGGGCGTCTGGCCAGCGGCGACATCCAGAGCGGCGGGCAGGACTGGAAGCTGCAACAGCCGGCCAAGCTGGAGCGCCTGGCTGACGGCAAGGTCAACTTCGGTGCCCATTGCTGGGTATCGGGTCCTGCGAGCCTGTGCGGCGAAGACCAGCGTCTGCTGCCGGAGCCACGGCTGCGCTATCACCTCAAGCGCTTCCCGCTGGACAGTCTGGCGCAATGGCTGCCCAAGGATTTCGCCTGGAGGGGCGCATTGAATGCGGACATCCAGCTGGACGTGCCTGCTGCCGGCCCCAATGGTCAGGTGGTCATCGACGCCAGTGGCGGAACACTGCGGGTCAAGGACAAGAACCAGTGGCTGGACTTCCCTTACGACACGCTGAAGCTGACCAGCAGCCTGACACCGAAGAAAGTCGACACCAGCCTCGATTTTCGGGGCGGCAAGCTCGGCGAGTTGCTGGCCCGGTTGAGCATCGACCCCATCGCCAGGAGCAAGCCTGTAACCGGCGACTTTACTCTGCGCGGCCTGGATGTGTCGGTCGCACGGCCCTTCGTGCCAATGGTGGAAAAGCTCAACGGCAAACTCAACGGCAGCGGGCGGATCTCCGGCAGCCTGCTGGCGCCCCAGGTGAACGGCACTGTCACGCTCAACGATGCTGAAGTGTCCGGTCCCGAATTGCCGGTGAGTCTTGAGAAACTCAACGTGCAGGCACTGATCGCCGGCGAGCGCGTTGATCTGACCGGCAACTGGCGCAGCGGCCCGGCGGGCCAGGGCAGCATTGGCGGGCATGTGGCCTGGGCCGATGCGCTGGATGTCGACGTTGCCCTGAAGGGCACGCACCTGCCGATCACCGTTGAGCCTTACGCCAAGCTTGAGGCCGCGCCGGACCTGAAGATCACACTGCAGGGCGACCGGCTCGCGGTGTCGGGCAAGGTCTTGATCCCGAAAGGCGAGATCACCGTGCGCCAGCTACCGCCCTCTACCGTGAAAGTCTCTGATGACACGGTGATCGTCGGCCAGCAGACCAAACAGGGCAAAACCCCGCTGGCCATCGCCATGGACGTGAACGTCGAAGTGGGCCAGGAAACCTTGAGTTTCAGCGGCTTTGGCTTGACCGCCAATCTCGTCGGGCACGTGCACATCGGCGACAACATGGACACGCGCGGCGAGCTGAATCTCAACGACGGCCGCTACCGCGCTTACGGCCAGCGCCTGACCATTCGCAAGGCTCGCCTGTTGTTCGCCGGGCCGGTCGATCAGCCGTATCTGGACATCGAAGCCATTCGCCAGACCGACGACGTGATTGCCGGCATTCGCCTGAGCGGCAGCGCCGAGCAACCGACCACCACGGTGTTCTCCGAACCGGCCATGAGTCAGGAACAGGCGCTGTCCTATCTGGTGCTGGGTCGCCCGCTGAGCACCAACGGCGAAGACAGCAACATGGTCGCCCAAGCGGCGCTGGCACTGGGCCTGGCCGGCGGTTCATCGACGGCGGGCAAGCTGGCGTCCGGGCTGGGGATTCAGGATTTCGATCTGGACACCTCGGGCAGCGGGGACAAGACCGCCGTGGTCGCCAGCGGCAAGATCACCGACAAGCTCAGCCTGCGTTACGGCGTGGGGGTGTTCGAACCGGCCAATACGCTGACCTTGCGCTATCTGCTGAGCAAAAAGGTGTACCTGGAGGTCGCGGGCGGCGTGGCGAGTTCGCTGGATATCTTCTACAAGCGGGATTTTTGATCCCACGCGGCCGACCTGAGTCGTGGGAAGCCGGCTTGCTCGCGGGAAAGCGTATCCGCCAACCAGCCGGTTCCAGGAAGCCACTCAACAGCCGCCATTTGAGCGGCTGTCGAGCAACCCGCCTCACCCGTTGACCAGCTTCATCGCCGCATCGGGATAACGGCCACCTGCGACAGCGTTTACCGGAAACAGGTCTTTCAGCGCCTGTAATTCCGCCGCTTCGAGGGTTACGTCCAGGGCAGCGACGTTCTCCTCCAGGTATTTGCGTTGCTTGGTGCCAGGAATCGGAATGACGTCATTGCCCTGAGCGAGCACCCAGGCCAACGCCAGTTGGCCGGCAGTGATGCCTTTAGCGGCCGCCAGTTGTTCCACCTTCTGCACCAGCAGCAGGTTTTTGGCGAAGTTCTCGCCCTGGAACCTTGGGCTGCTGCGGCGATAGTCATCGGCAGCGAAGTCGTCCGGGCTTTTCAGTGCGCCAGTCAGAAAACCGCGTCCCAACGGGCTGTACGGCACGAACGCGATGCCCAGACGGCGGCAGGTGTCGAGTACGCCGTTTTCTTCCGGGTCGCGGCTCCACAGGGAGTATTCGGTCTGCAAGGCGGCAATGGGATGCACCTTGTGCGCCCGTTCGAGGGTACTGGCCGACGCTTCACTCAAACCGAGAAAACGCACCTTGCCCGCCTTGACCAGCTCGGCCATGGCGCCAACCGACTCTTCGATCGCTACGCCCGGATCGATGCGGTGTTGGTAGTAAAGGTCCAGGGTGTCGATTTTCAGACGCTGCAACGTGCCATCGATCGCGGCGCGGATGTATTCGGGACTGCCATTGACCCCGCGTGCGCCGGCGTCACCTGGTGTGCGCACGATGCCGAACTTGCTGGCGATGAACACCTGGTCACGCTTGCCGGCCAGCGCCTTGCCCAGCAGTTCTTCGTTGGTGTGGGGCCCGTACATATCAGCGGTGTCGAGCAGGGTGACGCCCAGCTCCAGCGCCCGGTGAAGGGTGGCGATGGCTTCGTCGGCGTTGTTGCCCGTCGTGTAGAAGTCAGTCATGCCCATGCAGCCCAGGCCCATAGCCGAGACCTGCGGTCCATTTTTGCCAAGTTGACGCGTTTGCATGATGGATGCCTTGTCGATCAAGAGGATCACCATTCTTGCGCCTCGACAGCGTCGGGATAAACCGGCTAAAAGTGCTTTCACTATTGGTTATTTCTAAACAATCTCTCAGCGGAACCGTGACTAACCATGGATAAATTCAATGCGATGCGCGCCTTCACGCGCATCGTCGAGCTGGGCGGTTTCGCCAGGGCCGCCGACAGCCTGCACATGCCCCGGGCGTCGGTGACCATTTTGATCAAGCAGCTGGAGGCTCAGCTCGGTGTGCAATTGTTGATGCGCACCACGCGGCAGGTGACTCCAACGGCGGACGGTCAAGCCTATTACCACCGTTGCGTCAACGTGCTGAACGAACTGGCAGCGGCCGAATCGGTGTTTTCCTCGGTGGCCAGGGACCCGGAAGGGTTGCTGCGCATCGACATGCCGTCGGGCATCGGTCGGCTGATCATTATGCCGCTGCTGCCGGAGTTCACCGAGCGGTATCCCCGGCTGGAAATGGAAGTGGGCATGAATGACCGGCCGGTGGACTTGATCCGGGAGGGCTACGACTGCGTGATCCGTGGCGGGCAGCCCCTCGATCATTCGCTGGTGGCGCGACCGCTCGCTCAGATGCGCCAGGTGGTGTGCGCCAGTCCGGGTTATCTGCAACGCAGGGGCACGCCGCAGTGTCTGGCCGATCTGCAGCACCACCGGATCATCGAATACTTTTCCTCGACCACGAACAAGCGCTATGGGATCGAGTTCGTCATCGATGGTCGGACCCAGGCGCCGGACCTGCCCAAAGCCCTGGCGACCAACAGCGCCGATGGCTACCTCGCCGCGTGCTGCGCGGGATACGGACTGGTACAGACGCCGTACTACCACGTCGCCGAGTTATTGCGTCGTCGCGAGCTGATCGAAGTGCTGGGCGATGTCGAGCAACCGCTATTGCCTTTGACCGCGCTGTACCCGGCACACCGTCAGACGTCACGGCGGGTGAGGGTATTCGTCGATTGGGTGGTGGACGTATGCTCGCGTCCGGGGCTGATGGACAAACCGGTAATGCACCCCGTTTCCTGACAACAAAATCGTTTCTGGCGGTAGGTTGCCACGCTTTTTCATGGTTAACTTCCGAGCTTTCATGCCACTCAAACAAGGACTCAGCTCATGCCACAAGTGACTCGTAAAGGCTCCCCGGTACAGATCAGCGGCGAACTGCCAACCGTCGGCAGCAAGGCGCCGGCCTTCAAGCTGGTGGCGGCCGATCTGTCCGACGCCACCCTTGAAACCTTCGCCGGCAAGCGCAAGGTGCTGAACATTTTCCCGAGCGTCGATACCCCGACCTGCGCCACCTCCATCCGTAAATTCAACGCCCAGGCCAACGAGCTCAACAACGCCGTGGTGCTGTGTATCTCCGCCGACCTGCCGTTCGCCCAGGCGCGCTTCTGCGGTGCCGAAGGTCTGGAAAACGTGAAGAACCTGTCGACCATGCGCGGCGCGCAGTTCATGCAGGACTACGGCGTTGCCATCGCGGACGGGTCGATGGTGGGTCTGACCACCCGTGCCGTGGTCGTGCTGGACGAAAACGACACGGTGCTGCACAGCGAACTGGTACCGGAGATCGGTCAAGAGCCGAACTACGACGCGGCGCTGGCCGTATTGAAGTAAGCTCGCAAACGGCGTATTGCCATCAGTCGACGGCATAACCCGGCAACATCCAGGCGGCCTGACTCCCTCAGGCCGTTTTTTATTTGTATGTCAGCACCTTATCCAAAGTAAGCACTAGGTAAATTGCCGGTAAAGGCCCTTTGCTTGGCCGGTATCTATGCTTATTGTTCAGCCTCCCGAAGACGCTCACGCGCACACTGGTTGATTTATTCATGCAATCGTCTGGCCCCCGTAATTCCCGTCGCTGGCTGATAAGCCTGTTGGTTCTGTTGATCGTCGCTGGCCTGTGCTGGCGCTTCTGGCCGGGATCCGCGTCGCAGCCGAACACCACGGCGCAGAAAGGTGATCAGGCCCAGGCCAGTGCAGGCCGCAGCGGCGGCAACGGCAAGGCGGTGGCCAAGCGTCCCGGATTCGGCGGCTCGACCGCCCCGGTACCGGTGAGGGTCGCCGTAGCGAATACCGGTGACTTCCCCATCTACTACAAAGCCCTCGGCACCGTGACCGCGCTGAACACGATCAACGTGCGCAGCCGGGTAGCGGGGGAATTGATGAAGATCAATTTCCAGGAAGGCCAGCAGGTCAAGGCCGGCGATCTGCTGGCGGTGATCGACCCGCGCAGCTACCAGATCGCCCTGCAACAGGCTGAAGGCACGCTGATGCAGAACCAGGCGCTGCTCAAGAATGCTCAACTCGACGTACAGCGTTATCGGGGCCTGTACAAAGAAGACAGCATCGCCAAGCAAACCCTGGACACCGCAGAATCCCTGGTCGGTCAGTACCAGGGCACCATCAAGACCAATCAGGCCGCAGTGGGCGACGCAAAGCTCAACCTGGAGTTCTCGCAGATTCGTGCGCCGATCTCGGGCCGCATCGGCCTGCGCCAGCTGGACGTCGGCAATCTCGTGGCCGCCAATGACACCAACCCGTTGGTGGTGATCACCCAGACCAAGCCAATCACCGTCAACTTCACCCTGCCGGAAAAGGACCTCGCCGAGGTGCTTGCCCGCTACCGCAGCGGCAGCAAGCTGCCGGTTGAGGCGTGGGACCGCGGGGACTTGAAGCTGCAGGCCACCGGCGTGCTCGCCAGCATCGACAACCAGATCGATATCACCACCGGCACTCTGAAATTCAAGGCGCGGTTCGATAACGACAACGAAGCGCTGTTCCCCAATCAGTTCGTCAATGCGCGCCTGCTCGCCAACACCCTGAAAAACGTGGTGCTGGTGCCGTCGGCCTCGGTGCAGTTCGGCGTCAACGGCACGTTCGTGTACGTGATGGACGGCGACAAGACCGTGCGTATTCGCCAGCTTAAAACCGGGCCAAGCGACGAGAACTCGACGGTGATTACCGAAGGTCTGGCGGCCGGCGACCGCGTGGTGCTCGAAGGGACCGACCGCCTGAAAGACGGCAGCGCGGTGGACGTGGTCAACGACAGCAAAGACGTTCCGGCCACGCCCGGCCAGCAATTGCAGGGCAAGCCATCGAAGGAGCCCGGTGAGTCAGCGGGTGCCGAGACCGCGAAGAAAGGCAACGTATGAACCTGTCACGCCTGTTCATCCTCAGGCCGGTCGCCACCACGCTGAGCATGCTGGCCATCGTGCTGGCCGGCCTGATCGCGTACACGCTGCTGCCGGTGTCGGCGTTGCCGCAGGTGGATTACCCGACCATTCGGGTGATGACGCTTTACCCGGGCGCGAGTCCGCAAGTGATGACCAGTGCCGTGACCGCGCCCCTCGAGCGCCAGTTCGGGCAGATGCCGGGCCTGACCCAGATGGCCTCGACCAGCTCCGGCGGCGCCTCGGTCATCACCCTGCGTTTCAGCCTCGACCTCAACATGGACGTCGCCGAGCAGGAAGTGCAGGCGGCGATCAACGGTGCCACCAACCTGCTGCCGAGCGACCTGCCGGCGCCCCCTACGTATAACAAGGTCAACCCGGCCGACACACCGGTGCTGACGCTGGCGATTACGTCCAAAACCATGCTGCTGCCCAAGCTCAATGATCTGGTCGACACACGCATGGCGCAGAAGATCGCGCAGATCAGCGGAGTGGGCATGGTCACTATCGCCGGCGGCCAGCGTCAGGCGGTGCGGATCAAGGTCAATGCCGACGCACTGGCGGCCAACGGCCTGAATCTGGCCGACGTGCGCACGCTGGTCAGCGCTTCCAACGTAAACACGCCCAAGGGTAATTTCGACGGCCCGACGCGGGTGTCGATGCTCGACGCCAACGACCAGCTCAAATCCCCCGAGGAATACGCCAACCTGATTCTGGCGTACAAAAACGGCGGCCCGCTGCGGCTCAAGGATGTCGCCGAGATCGTCGACGGCGCCGAAAACGATCGCCTTGCGGCCTGGGCCAATGAAAACCAGGCCGTGCTGCTGAACATCCAGCGTCAGCCGGGCGCCAACGTGATCGACGTGGTCGACCGGATCAAGGCGCTGCTGCCCAGCATCACCCAGAACCTGCCCGCCGGCCTCGACGTCACTGTACTCACCGACCGCACCCAGACGATCCGCGCCTCGGTCAGCGACGTCCAGCACGAGCTGATGATTTCCATCGTGCTGGTGGTCCTGGTGACCTTCCTGTTTCTGCGGCGCTTCAGCGCGACGATCATTCCCTCGGTGGCCGTGCCGCTGTCGCTGATCGGCACCTTCGGCGTGATGTACCTGGCCGGTTTTTCGGTCAACAACCTGACCTTGATGGCGATGACCATTGCCACCGGTTTCGTGGTGGATGACGCCATCGTCATGCTGGAGAACATTTCCCGGCACCTGGAGGAGGGCGAGACGCCGTTGCAGGCGGCGCTCAAGGGCGCGCGGCAGATTGGTTTCACGCTGATCTCACTGACCATTTCGCTGATTGCCGTGCTCATTCCGCTGTTGTTCATGGCCGACGTGGTCGGGCGGTTGTTCCGAGAGTTCGCCATTACCCTCGCGGTGGCGATCCTGATTTCCCTCGTGGTGTCCCTCACCCTGACGCCGATGATGTGCGCGCGCTTGCTCAAACGTGAGCCGAAGGAAGAAGAGCAGGGCCGTTTTTACCGGGCCAGCGGCGCGTGGATCGACTGGCTGGTGGCCGCCTACGGACGCAAGTTGCAGTGGGTGCTCAAGCATCAGCCGCTGACCCTGCTGGTCGCCATCGCCACCCTGGGGATCACGGTGCTGCTTTACCTGGCCGTGCCCAAGGGCTTCTTTCCGGTGCAGGACACCGGCGTGATTCAGGGCATTTCCGAAGCGCCGCAGTCGGTGTCGTTCGCCTCCATGAGCCAGCGTCAGCAGGCCCTGGCGAAAATCATCCTCAAGGACCCTGCGGTTGCCAGTCTCTCGTCCTACATCGGCGTCGACGGCGACAACGCGACCCTCAACAGCGGGCGCATGCTGATCAACCTCAAACCCCATAGCGAACGTGATGTCACGGCGTCCGAAGTGATTCAGCGTCTGCAGCCCGAGGTCGATCAGCTGTCGGACATCCGCCTGTTCATGCAGCCGGTGCAGGACCTGACCATCGAAGACCGGGTCAGCCGCACCCAGTACCAGTTCAGCATGTCATCGCCGGACGCCGACCTGCTCAATCTGTGGAGCGGCAAACTGGTGGAGGCGCTGGCTCAGCGACCGGAGCTGACCGATGTCGCCAGCGACCTGCAGGACAAGGGTCTGCAGGTGTTCCTCAACATCGACCGCGACGCCGCCAGTCGGCTGGGCGTGACCGTCGCCAACATCACCGATGCGCTGTATGACGCTTTCGGCCAGCGGCAGATTTCCACCATCTACACCCAGGCCAGTCAGTACCGCGTGGTATTGCAGGCCGACTCGCGCAGTGAGCTGGGGCCCGAAGCGCTGGAGCAGATTCACGTCAAGACCGCCGATGGCGGGCAGGTCAAGCTGTCGAGCCTGGGCCGGGTCGAACAGCGGCAGGCGCAGCTGGCGATCGCGCACATCGGGCAGTTCCCGGCGGTAATGATGTCGTTCAACCTGGCCCCCGGCGTTGCGCTGGGCAAGGCGGTGGAAGTCATCGAGCAGGTGCAGAAAGACATCGGCATGCCGATCGGCGTGCAGACGCAATTCCAGGGCGCGGCCGAAGCCTTCCAGGCCTCGCTGTCGAGCACGCTGTTGCTGGTGCTGGCGGCGGTGATCACCATGTACATCGTGCTGGGCGTGCTCTACGAGAGCTACATCCACCCGATCACCATTTTGTCGACCCTGCCATCGGCGGCCATCGGTGCGCTGCTGGCGCTGATCATCAGCGGCAACGATCTGGGCATGATCGCCATCATCGGCATCATCCTGCTGATCGGTATCGTCAAGAAAAACGCGATCATGATGATCGACTTCGCTCTCGACGCTGAGCGCAACCGCGGCATCGCCCCTGAGACCGCTATCTACGAAGCGGCGCTGCTGCGCTTCCGACCCATTCTCATGACCACCCTGGCGGCGCTGTTCGGCGCGATCCCGCTGATGTTCGCGTCAGGCTCCGGCGCCGAACTGCGCCAGCCATTGGGCTTGGTGATGGTCGGCGGCTTGCTGGTCAGCCAGGTCCTGACGCTGTTCACCACGCCGGTCATCTATCTGTATTTCGATCGATTGGGGCGCCGGTTTCAGCGCAAAGAGAACACCGAGGTGGCGGTATGACCGGCCAGCTGCAAGCTTCAAGCGTTAAGCCTCAAGCTAGAAGCAGCACCCCGCAGGTCGGGGCGGGTGCGTTCAATTGCCGCTTGAAGCTTGCCGCCTGGAGCTCCCGCCCATGAATCTGTCCGGGCCCTTCATCAAACGCCCCGTAGCGACCATGCTCCTGAGCCTGGCAATCATGCTGCTGGGCGGGATGAGCTTCGGTCTGCTGCCGGTGTCGCCGCTGCCGAACATGGATTTTCCGGTGATCGTGGTCAGCGCCTCGTTGCCTGGCGCCAGCCCGGAAATCATGGCGTCGAGCGTGGCGACGCCGCTGGAGCGCTCCCTCGGGGTGATCGCCGGGGTCAACACCATGAGCAGCCGTTCGAGTCAGGGCTCGACCCGGATCATTCTGCAGTTCGACATGGACCGCGACATCAACGGTGCTGCGCGCGAAGTGCAGGCAGCCATCAACGCATCGCGCAGCCTGCTGCCCAGCGGAATGCGCAGCATGCCGACCTACAAGAAGGTCAACCCGTCCCAGGCGCCGATCATGGTGCTGTCGCTGACCTCCGACGTGCTGGAGAAGGGCGAGCTGTACGACATGGCGTCGACAATTCTGTCCCAGAGCCTGTCCCAGGTGAACGGCGTCGGCGAGGTGCAGATCGGTGGCAGTTCGCTGCCTGCCGTGCGCGTGGAACTGGAGCCCAAGCTACTGTCTCAGTACGGCGTGTCGCTGGATGAGGTGCGCACCACCATTTCCAATGCCAACGTGCGCCGGCCGAAAGGCTCGGTGGAGAACAGCGAGCACAACTGGCAGGTGCAGGCCAACGATCAGTTGGAGAAGGCCAAGGATTACGAATCGCTGATCATCCATTACGCCAACGGCGCGGCGTTGCGGCTCAAAGACGTGGCCAGGGTCAAGGATTCGGTGGAAGACCGCTACAACAGCGGCTTCTTCAATGACAAGGCAGCGGTGCTACTGGTAATCAACCGTCAGGCGGGCGCCAACATCATCGAAACCGTGGCGGCGATCAAGGCGCAGTTGCCGGCGTTACAGGCGGTGCTTCCGGCCAGCGTCAAGCTCGACCTGGCCATGGACCGCTCGCCGGTGATCAAGGCCACCCTGCACGAGGCGGAGATGACGCTGCTGATCGCGGTGGTGCTGGTGATTCTGGTGGTGTTCCTGTTTCTCGGGAATTTCCGCGCTTCGCTGATCCCGACCCTGGCCGTGCCGGTCTCGCTGGTGGGCACCTTCGCGATCATGTACCTGTACGGGTTTTCGCTGAACAACCTGTCGCTGATGGCGTTGATTCTCGCCACCGGACTGGTGGTCGACGATGCCATTGTGGTGCTGGAGAACATTTCCCGGCACATCGACAAGGGCGTGCCGCCCATGGAGGCGGCTTATCTGGGCGCCAGGGAAGTCGGCTTCACGCTGCTGTCGATGAACGTGTCGCTGGTGGCGGTGTTCGTCTCGATTCTGTTCATGGGCGGGCTGGTGGAGAGCCTGTTCCGCGAGTTTTCCATCACGTTGTCGGTGTCCATCGTCGTCTCGCTGGTGGTTTCACTGACCTTGACGCCGATGCTCTGCGCGCGCTGGCTCAACCCCCACGTGCCGGGCTCGGAAAACCGTCTGCAGCGCTGGAGCCAGCGGGTCAATGACCGCATGGTCGCCGGTTACGATCGCAGCCTGCGCTGGGTGCTGCGTCATCGGCGCCTGACCCTGCTGACGCTGCTGTTGACCATCGTCGGCAACATCGCGCTGTATGTCGTGGTGCCAAAGACCTTCCTGCCGCAGCAGGACACCGGCCAGCTGATGGGGTTTGTGCGGGGCGATGACGGCCTGTCGTTCTCGGTGATGCAGCCGAAGATGGACACGTTCCGCGCCGCGATTCTCAAGGACCCGGCCGTGGAGAGCGTCGCGGGTTTCATCGGCGGCAACGGCGGCACCGGCAATGCGTTCATCATCGTGCGCCTGAAGCCGATCAAGGAGCGCAACATCGGCGCCATGGAGGTGGTCGAGCGGCTGCGCAAGGAAATGCCGCTGGTGCCCGGCGGGCGCTTGTTCCTGCAGCCCGACCAGGACCTGCAACTGGGCGGCGGCCGGGAGCAGACCACCTCGCAATACCAGTACATCCTGCAAAGCGGCGACCTGGAAACCCTGCGCCTGTGGTACCCGAAGGTGGTCGCTGCACTGAAGTCGCTCAAGGAGCTGACCGCCATCGATGCCAACGATGGCGGCGGCACCCAGCAGGTGACGTTGATTGTCGATCGCGACGCGGCCAAGCGCCTGGGCATCGACATGAACATGGTCACCACCGTGCTGAACAACGCCTACAGCCAGCGTCAGGTGTCGACCATTTATGACCCGCTGAACCAGTACCAGGTGGTCATGGAGGTCAACCCGAAATACGCCCTCGACCCGACCACCCTGGAGCAGGTCCAGGTGATCACCGCCGATGGCGCGCGGGTGCCGCTGTCGACCATTGCCCGTTACGAGCGCAGTCTGGAAGACGACAGGGTCAGCCACGACGGCCAGTTCGCCTCGGAAAACATCTCCTTTGACCTGTCCGACGGCGTCACCCTCGACCAGGCCAACGCAGCCATCGAGCGCGCCGTCGCGGCGGTGGGCCTGCCCGAGGACGTGATCGCCAAGATGGCCGGCACCTCCGACGCCTTCGCCGCCACCCAGAAGAGCCAGCCATGGATGATCCTCGGCGCGCTGGTGGCGGTGTACCTGGTGCTGGGCATTCTCTACGAAAGCTACATCCACCCGCTGACCATTCTTTCGACGCTGCCCTCGGCAGGGGTCGGCGCGCTGTTGAGCATCTACCTTACCGGCGGGCAGTTCAGCCTGATCTCGTTGTTGGGTCTGTTCCTGCTGATCGGCGTGGTCAAGAAGAACGCGATTCTGATGATCGACCTCGCCTTGCAGCTTGAGCGTCAGGGTGGCATGACCCCGGTGGAATCGATTCGCAATGCCTGCCTGCAGCGCCTGCGGCCGATTCTGATGACCACGCTGGCGGCAATCCTCGGCGCCGTGCCCTTGCTGCTGAGCAGCGCCGAAGGGGCGGAAATGCGTCGACCGCTGGGCCTGACCATCATCGGCGGCCTGATCCTCAGCCAGATCCTCACGCTGTACACCACCCCCGTGGTTTACCTTTATCTCGACCGTCTGCGCCATCGTTTCAACACATGGCGCGGTGTGCAGACGGATGCTGCCCTGGACACTCCGCTATGAACGACTCGATGAAAGCCCCTGGCCCACAGCGGACGTTGCCGTTTCACAGGACCTTCGGCGTTGCCTTGTGCGCGCTGCTGCTCAGTGCCTGCGCCGTCGGCCCGGATTACAAGACGCCGGACATGCCGACGCCGGCGCACTTCAAGCAGGCCGAAGGCTGGACCCAGGCCAACCCGAGCGATGCGATGGCGCGCGGCGCGTGGTGGGAAATCTACGGCGACGCCCAGCTCAACGCGCTGGTGGAAAAACTCAATACGTCCAACCAGACGGTGGCGCAGTACGAGGCGCAGTACCGGCAGGCTGCCGCCCTGGTGCGCAGTGCGCGGGGCGCGTTCTTCCCGACGCTGGACCTGACCACCAGCAAGAACCGCTCGAGCCAGGGCACCGGCAGCAGCAGTTCCAGCCTGAGCAGTTCCAGCAGCGGCATCCGTGACACCTACAACGCGCAATTGGGCGTCAGTTGGGAAGCCGACGTGTGGGGCAAGTTGCGCCGCGGGCTGGAAGCCGACAAGGCCAGCGCCCAGGCGAGCCTCGCCGATCTGGCGTCGATGCGCCTGAGCCTGCAATCGCAACTGGTGCAGAACTACCTGCAACTGCGGGTGATCGATGAGCAAAAGCGTTTGCTGGAAGCGACCGTCGATGCCTATCAGCGCTCGCTGACCATGACGCAGAACCAGTACCGCGCCGGGATTTCCGGCCGCGATGCCACTGCCCAGGCGCAGACGCAACTCAAGAGCACCCAGGCTGACCTGATCGATCTGCAATGGCAGCGCGCCCAGTTCGAAAACGCCATTGCCGTGCTGATGGGGCAGGCCCCGGCGGACTTCAGCCTCGCGCCGACCACGTCGATTCCGGCCGTGCCGCAGATCCCGGCGCAGCTGCCGTCTCAATTGCTCGAACGCCGCCCGGACATCGCCGCCGCCGAGCGTTCGGTGATGACCGCCAATGCCAATATCGGCGTGGCAAAGGCCGCGTATTACCCGGACCTGACCCTGAGCATGAGCGGCGGTTACAGCAGCAGTACCCTCAGCAACTGGATCTCCTTGCCCAACCGCTTCTGGTCGGTCGGCCCGCAACTGGCGATGACCCTGTTCGATGGCGGGCAGCGCGCTGCCGAAGTGGACCGCACCGAAGCGGTCTATGACCAGACCGTTGCGCAGTACCGCCAGACCGTGCTCGACGGCTTCAAGGAAGTCGAGGACTACATGGCCCAGCTGCGCGTGTATGAGCAGGAGTCCGGGGTGCGCGATGAAGCGCTGCAATCGGCGCGTGACTCCCTGCGCCTGACCAACAACCAGTACAAAGCCGGGCTGATTGGCTACCTGGACGTGGTGAACGTACAGACCACCGCGCTGAGCAACGAACGCAGTGTGCTGAATGTGCTGGAAAGCCGGTTGGTCGCCAGCGCCCAGTTGATTGCCGCGTTGGGCGGCGGTTGGGATGCTGCGACCGGCCTGACACCGGGCCCTGAGGTGTCCGATCGTTAACCCGGTTAACTAGCGATGTGCCACCTTTGCGACGGAGTGACGGGACTTTCAGTGGAATTTCGGTACAATCGCCGCCGAATTCATCAGGTCTGAAAGGCCGCACTCCGTTGAGCCAAGGGCCAGCCCATGTTGATCGGCCATTACACCTATCCGCTGGTTCTGATTTCAGTCCTTGTGGCGATTCTCGCGTCTTACACGACCCTTGATCTGGCCGGGCGCATTGCCTCTGCCCGCGGTCGCGCGAGGATGGTGTGGGTGTGCGGCGGCGCGCTGTCCATGGGCGTCGGCATCTGGTCCATGCACTTCATCGGCATGCTTGCGTTCACGCTGCCCATCCAACTGGCGTACGACATCCCGCTGACACTGCTCTCGCTGCTGATCACTATCCTTTCCTCGGGTTTCGCGCTGTGGCTGGTCAGCCACGACCAGGTCCCGTTGTCGAATATTCTGGTCGGCGCATTGGTCATGGGCCTGGGCAGCAGTGCCATGCATTACACCGGCATGGCGGCGATGCGCATGCAGCCGGGCATTGACTACGACCCCAACCTGGTCGGCCTGTCGGTGCTGATTGCCGTCACCGCGTCCGCCGCAGCGCTGGCCATCGCCGTGCGGCTGCGCAAGGAAACCCCCTACGTCCGCCTGGCCCGCGGCGGCGCGGCGGTCGTCATGGGGTTCGCGATCCTTGGCATGCATTACACCGCCATGACTGCCGCCAACTTTCCACCGGGCAGTTTCTGTGGCGCGCTTCCCACCGGCCTGCACACCGACGGTCTGGACAAGCTGGTACTGGTCACCAGCCTGACGGTACTGGGTATCACCCTGGTCACGTCGGTGCTTGACGCGCGCATGGCGGCGCGCACCGCCCAACTGTCGTTGTCGTTGAAAGAAGCCAATCGCGAGCTCACGCAACTGGCCCAGCACGACAATCTGACCGGGCTTCCCAACCGCATTCTGCTGGCCGATCGTATCGATCAGGCCATGCGCAAGGTCGACGCCCAGGGCGGTATGTTCGCCCTGATGTTTCTGGATCTGGACGGCTTCAAACCGGTGAACGATGCCTTCGGCCATCACGTCGGCGATCAGCTCTTGCGCGCAGTGGCCATGCGATTGCGCGAGAACTTCCACCGCCACGACACCCTGGCGCGCATCGGCGGTGATGAATTCGTGTTGCTCGTGGAACTCGACGATGCCGAAGAAGCGGTCAGCGTGGCCTCGCGGCAGGTCTCGCTGGTAAGCCAGCCGTACAGCGTGCAGGAACATAATCTGCAGGTGACGGTGAGCGTCGGTATCAGCCTGTATCCGGGCAACGGCCGTACCCAGCAGGAATTGCTGATGAACGCCGACGCCGCCATGTACCACGCCAAGAACGCCGGCAAGAACGGCTACAGCTTTTTCGATGCCTCAATGAACACCAACGCGCGCAATAAGCTGCAGCTGTTGCAGGACCTGCGGCTTGCGCTGCGCGACGGGCAATTCTGCCTGCATTATCAGCCCAAGTTCTGCGCAAGCTCACACCGGCCGGTGGGCGCCGAAGCGCTGGTGCGCTGGAATCATCCGCAGCTCGGGCTGCTGATGCCGGAGCAATTCATCGGCCTGGCGGAAAAAACCGGGTTGATCATTCCTATCGGCGAGTGGGTGATGAGCGAGGCCTGCCAGCAGATGAAGCGCTGGTACGACGCCGGCAACACCGACTGGCGCATGGCGGTGAACCTGTCGGCGTTGCAATTCAGCCATGTCGGGCTGGTCGAGACGGTCGCAGACGCGTTGGCGACCCACGGGCTGCCGGCCAACTGCCTGACCCTGGAAATCACCGAAACCACCGCCATGAGCGACGCCGACGCGAGCATGACCGTGCTGCGGAAGCTCTCGGACATGGACGTGGACCTGTCCATTGACGACTTCGGCACTGGCTACTCCAGCCTGATGTACCTCAAACGCCTGCCGGCCAACGAATTGAAGATCGATCGCGGTTTCGTGCGCGATCTGGAGCACGACGGCGACGATGCGGCCATTGTGTCGGCCATCGTTGCGCTGGGTCAGGCGCTGAACCTGCGCATCGTCGCCGAAGGTGTCGAAACCGCCCGCCAACAGAGTTTGCTGACGCGGCTGGGCTGCGACGCCTTGCAGGGTAACCTGCTGGGTTATCCGCTGCCGGCGGAGCGGTTCATGGCGGACATCGAAGCCGCCCGCCGTCTCAGCGAAATCACCGATTGAGTGTCAACGCCAATCCCACCTCCACGCATTGATCGACTGGGAACATTTATGGATAAAAATCTGCTCATTACAGGCGGCTCCCGGGGTATCGGTGCCGCCACGGCAGTTCTGGCAGCGGCGCAGGGTTATCGCGTGTGCATCAACTATCTGTCCGATCACGCCTCGGCGGAACGGCTGTGCGGGCAGATTCGCGAGGCGGGCGGTTATGCCATCGCGGTGCAGGCCGACGTCAGCAACGAGGACGAGATCATTCGTCTGTTTGCCCGGGTCGATTCCGAAATGGGCCCGATCACCGCGCTGGTCAACAACGCCGGCACGGTGGGCGAAGCCTCGCGGCTCGACACGATGTCCGAGTTTCGCCTGTTGAAGATCATGATGAGCTACGTCGTCGGGCCCATGCTCTGCAGCAAGCACGCACTGCTGCGCATGTTGCCCCGCCATGGCGGGCGCGGCGGCAGCATTGTCAACGTCTCGTCCGTGGCCGCCCGGCTCGGATCACCTGGCGAGTACGTCGACTACGCGGCGTCCAAGGGCGCGCTGGACACTTTCACCGTCGGGCTGGCCAAGGAAGTGGCAGGCGAGGGGGTGCGAGTCAACGCCGTGCGCCCCGGTTACATCTTTACCGAATTCCACGCCCTCAGCGGCGATCCCCATCGCGTCAGCAAGCTGGAACCGACCATCCCCATGGGCCGTGGCGGTCTGGCCGCTGAAGTGGCAGAAGCGATTCTGTGGCTGCTGTCGGACAAGGCGTCATATTCGACCGGTTCGTTCATTGATCTGGGCGGGGGACGATAGCGATACCGCTGATGCTGCGAGGTCGGGAGGTCATCCGACTGTCGTGGGACCTTGCTGACTGTACGCGACTTCCCTGCTGAAACGTAATCCCCTGTAGGAGCGCGCTTGCCCGCGAAAGGGCAGGTACATCCGCCACCTTTCTCGGGTCCGTACTGACG
>NZ_JBTOPV010000007.1:0-122005 GCF_055284355.1 Pseudomonas sp. HP_01
CTCGCTGCTTACTTCGTCCAACTCTTTGATTATCAAGGAGTTTTCCGTTTCGTCTGCGCCGGAAGTGGGGCGAATTATAGACAGATCCAGAGGGGCGTCAAGCACTTATTTGAACTTTATTCCAAACGAAGTGTAATCCGCCCGAATGCCTTCTTGCCCGCCTGGCACACGTGGGTCGCGCCGAGCTTGAACACGAACCCGCGATCTACAACTTCACCATCTATACGCACGCCGCCGGATGCAAGCAGGTCGCGAGCTACCGCAGAGTTCTTTACCAGCCCCGCCTTATTAAGGACGGCAGCAATCGGCATATCTTCGGGTGCAGCCAGGTCAATCTCCGGGAGATCTTCCGGAAGCTCCCCATCCTTCATACGGTTGCCAGCAGAACGGTGGGCGGAAGCCGCAGCCTCCTCACCATGGAAGCGCGCGACAATCTCTTCAGCCAGCTTGATCTTGATGTCACGTGGATTGGCACCCGTTTCGCAATCCGCTTTAAAGGCGGCAATCTCTTCCATGGAGCGGAAGCTCAGCAGCTCAAAGTAACGCCACATCAATGCATCGGGAATGGAGACGAGCTTGCTGTACATAATGCCGGGCGCTTCCTGGATACCTACATAGTTACCCAGCGACTTGGACATCTTCTTGACGCCATCCAGCCCTTCCAGCAACGGCATCGTCAGAACGCACTGCGCTTCCTGACCGTAGGCGCGCTGCAGCTCACGCCCCATCAGCAAATTGAATTTCTGATCGGTGCCGCCCAGCTCGACGTCGGCACGCAAAGCAACCGAGTCGTAGCCCTGCACCAGCGGATAAAGGAATTCGTGGATGGCAATCGACTGATTCGACTTGTAACGCTTGTCGAAGTCATCACGCTCCAGCATCCGTGCCACGGTGTACTGGGAAGAGAGCCGTATGAAGTCTGCAGGACTCAGTTGATCCATCCACGTGGAATTGAATGCGACCTCGGTTTTGGCCGGATCCAGAATCTTGAAGACCTGAGCCTTATAGGTCTCGGCGTAGTCCAGCACTTGCTCGCGGGTAAGCGGGGGACGGGTGGCGCTCTTGCCACTCGGATCGCCAATCATGCCGGTGAAGTCGCCGATCAGGAAAATCACCTGATGCCCGAGATCCTGGAATTGACGCAGCTTATTAATAAGCACCGTATGTCCGAGGTGCAGGTCGGGCGCGGTTGGATCAAAACCGGCCTTGATGCGAAGCGGCTGCCCACGCTTGAGCTTTGTGATCAGCTCGGCCTCAACCAGGAGTTCATCTGCACCGCGCTTGATCAGCGCTAGCTGCTCTTCAACCGACTTCATAACCGCCCCGTAGTGCCTTATTTCAAAGGGAAACAACCATACAAGATCAGCGCCCAAATACAAGTTCCAGCAATAGGTGCGCAACGAATCGGCTAGCGAGCCGATCGCAAGCTTGCCTCAGGCGAGATTTGGTTATATTTTATACAGTTATTTCATCTTCATCATGTCATTCATCTTTTCCATTTCATCTTTTTTCAAAGTCAAAATTACCTATGACCGACACTCCGCCTAAAGCGCCACCGCTTTATCCGAAGAGCCACCTGCTCGCAGCCAGCGGTATCGCCGCACTGCTTAGCCTGGCTCTCCTCGTATTCCCATCCAGCGACGTCGAAGCCAAACGAACAAACCTTGCTCTAGAACTGGACACACCTGCTGATCAGATCGAGCAAGAACAAGACGCTCACGAACAGACTCAAGCCACAGAGGCGCCCGTAGATTCTCCTTTCGCCCAGATCGAAGGTGATTCGACCGAGCCGGCCGCAACGGCGAAAAACACCAGCGATACGAAGGCTGCACAGAAAGACGTTGCTACTGCTAAAGGCCCGACTCACCGGGAAATAGTGGTATCGAAAGGCGATACGTTGTCTACGTTGTTCGAAAAGGTAGGGTTGCCTGCAACTGCAGTGCACGACGTTATTGCCAGTGACAAAAAAGCCAAGCAGTTCAGCCAACTGAAAAACGGCCAGGTGCTGCAATTCGAACTCTCCCCCGAGGGCGACCTCAAGCAATTGCACAGCAAGCTGAGCGAGACGGAAAGCATCAGCATGTCCCGCACAGACAAGGGCTACACGTTTACCCGTGACGTGACCAAACCCAATGTCCGGACTGCCTACGTTCACGGAACGATCAACAACTCGCTGTCACAATCTGCCCAGCGTGCAGGCCTCAGCCATACCATGACCATGGAGATGGCAAACATCTTCGGCTATGACGTCGACTTCACCCAGGATATCCGCAAGGGTGACGAATTCGATGTGATTTACGAGCAGAAGGTCGTCAACGGCAAGACGGTCAGTACAGGCAATATTCTCTCGGCGCGCTTCGTAAACCGTGGCAAGACTTACACCGCAGTGCGTTACACGAATAAGCAGGGCAATACCAACTACTACACCGCGGACGGCAATAGCATGCGTAAAGCATTCATCCGTACGCCGGTCGAATTCGCCCGCATCAGTTCGCTGTTCTCATCCGGTCGCAAACACCCGATCCTGAACAAGATTCGCGCCCACCAAGGCATCGACTACGCTGCACCTCGTGGCACACCAATCAAGGCGACCGGCGATGGCAAAGTCATTCTTGCCGGGCGGCGCGGCGGTTACGGCAATACCGTGATCATTCAGCACGGTGAAACCTACCGAACGCTGTACGGCCACATGCAAGGTTTTGCCAAGGGCATTCAGTCCGGATCCAGCGTCAAGCAGGGCCAGGTCATTGGCTATATTGGAACCACCGGTCTGTCTACGGGTCCTCATGTTCACTACGAGTTCCAGGTAAATGGCGTTCATGTCGATCCATTGGGGCAGAAGCTGCCAATGGCTGATCCGATCGCCAAGTCCGAAAAACAGCGGTTCATGCAGGAAAGCCAACCTTTGATGGCTCGCATGGACCAGGAAAAGGCCACCATGCTGGCCTCGAGTAAGCGCTGACCCATGACTTTATATGTAGGTGTAATGTCCGGAAGCAGTCTGGATGGACTCGACTTCGCGCTGGTAGAACAGGATGACCGACCACGTTTGCTCGGCACCTACTACATTCCTATGCCCGACGATCTTCGCGCCGAACTGCTGGGGCTCTGCGCCAGCGGCCCGGACGAATTGGCGCGTGCTGGCATCGCAGAGCAGAAGTGGGTTCATCTCGCGGCTCAAGGTGTACTGGCTTTGCTGGACCAGCAGAATGTGTCAGCCGGTGAAATCCGCGCTATCGGCAGCCACGGCCAGACGATTCGTCACGAGCCCGCCCGCGGCTTCACCATTCAGATTGGCAACCCTGCACTGCTCGCCGAGCTGACGGGCATCACCGTGGTGAGCGACTTCCGCAAGCGTGATATCGCTGCCGGTGGACAGGGCGCGCCGCTGGTTCCGGCATTCCACGAAGCGTTGTTCGACGATAACAAGGACTACCGCGCAGTACTCAACGTCGGTGGTTTCAGCAACCTGAGCCTGATAGAGATCGACAAACCGGTTTCCGGCTTCGACTCGGGCCCGGGCAATGTGTTGCTCGACGCCTGGATTCAAGCACAGCGCGGAGTGAGCTATGACCGCGATGGCGCTTGGGGCGCGAGCGGGACAGTCAATGATGCGCTGCTGAAGTCCATGCTCAGTGATCAGTTCTTTCAGACCAAGGGTCCCAAGAGCACCGGCCGTGAGGTGTTTAACCTCGGCTGGGTTCACCACCACCTGTTCCAGATGCCCACGCTGAGACCCGAGGATGTGCAGGCGACGCTGCTGGAAGTTACCGCATTGAGCATCACAGAGTCGCTGCAATCGGCACAGGCGCAGACTAAAGAACTGCTGGTCTGCGGCGGCGGTGCTCACAACAAGGCGTTGATGGATCGACTGGCAGCGCTGCTGCCAGCAACAAAGGTCACGAGCACTGCGGAATTCGGGGTTGATCCTGACTGGGTCGAAGCAATGGCATTCGCCTGGCTTGCGCACTGCGCACTCGAAAGTGTACCTGCCAACCGTCCGAGCGTGACCGGGGCCAAAGGCTTGCGTGTTCTGGGCGCGATCTACCCGGCTTAAGCGCCAGGCTCGCCATGCAAAACGCCGCGCAAATGCGCGGCGTTTTTGTGTGCAACGGTCAGAGCGGTCAGATCAGATCGAGAACGAAGAGCCACAGCCACAAGTAGTCGCGGCGTTAGGGTTCTTGATCACGAAGCGAGAGCCTTCCAGACCTTCCTGATAGTCCACCTCCGCACCTGCCAGGTACTGGAAGCTCATGGGGTCGACCACCAGACTGACGCCTTCGCGCTCGACGATGGTGTCATCATCGGCAACATCTTCGTCAAAGGTGAAGCCGTACTGGAAACCGGAACAACCGCCGCCGGTCACGAAGACGCGGAGCTTCAGGCGGTCATTGCCCTCTTCGTCGACCAGAGTTTTCACCTTGTGCGCGGCACCGTGGGTGAATTCCAAAGCCACAGGGGTAAAGGATTCAACGCTCATGCTAAAAATCTCCCGGCGCTAAGCCGTCATAATGCGTAATGACGCGCATTATCCGCTTCTCCTAGAAAATTGGTCAACTATTGTGACGGCAGGTACAAGTCGCAAGCGACAAGCCGCAAAAAACAGCCCGCTATCAGCCATCGAGTTGAGACTTGAAGCTTGAAGCTTGAAGCTCGAAGCTCGAAGCTCGAAGCCGCTACTACGGCAACATCCCTGCGTGGGACAGGCCCAGCCGTTCATCAAGGCCAAACATGATGTTCATGTTCTGCACGGCCTGCCCCGAAGCCCCTTTGACCAAGTTGTCGATGACCGACAGCACCACCACCAGATCGCCATCCTGCGGACGATGCACCGCCATGCGACACACGTTTGCGCCGCGTACGCTCCGGGTTTCGGGATGACTTCCGGCCGGCATAACGTCGACGAAAGGCTCATTGGCGTAGCGCTTTTCGAACAACGCCTGCAGATCGACCGACCTGTCGACGACTGTTGCGTACAACGTGGCGTGAATACCACGGATCATCGGCGTCAGGTGCGGCACGAACGTCAGCCCGATATCGCCGCCGGCAGCTCGGCGCAGCCCTTGGGTGATTTCGGGAAGATGGCGATGCCCTTTAACGGCATAGGCCTTGAAGCTTTCGCTGGTTTCGGAATACAGCGAGCCCACACTGGCGCCGCGACCTGCACCGCTGACGCCCGATTTGCAGTCCGCGATCAGGCGCGACGGATCGGCAAGTCCCGCTTCGAGCAGTGGCAGGAAACCCAGCTGAGTGGCGGTCGGATAGCAACCCGGCACCGCGATGAGGCGTGCGCCCTTGATGTGCTCGCGATTGACCTCCGGCAAGCCGTAAACCGCCTCGTCGAGCAGTTCCGGCGCACCGTGGGGCTGGTTGTACCACTTGGCCCATTCGACCGGGTCTTGCAGACGGAAGTCGGCGGAGAGGTCGATGACCTTGGTGCCAGCGGCGAGTAACTCGCCCGCCAGCGCATGTGCGACACCGTGAGGCGTGGCGAAGAACACTACATCGCACGCGCCCAGCACTTTGGAGTCCGGCACGCTGAACGCCAGGCCGTCATAGTGACCGCGCAGGTTTGGGTACATATCAGCGACAGGCAGACCTGCCTCGGAGCGCGAGGTGATCGCAACCACTTCAGCCTCTGGGTGTTGCGCCAGAAGACGCAGCAACTCGACGCCGGTGTAACCCGTACCGCCGACGATACCGACCTTGACCATAACCTGCCCCTCTACCAAACCAGTGGAAAGCCGCTGATCATATGGGTCGATTGCCGATGGGACAACCGCGAACGTGACGTACGGGCGCGTAAGCCACTACTATTTGGCACCGTGTTCCTGGAAACAAACCAAAATGCTCTATCTCTGGATTAAAGCGCTGCATATCGTTGCGATGGTGTGCTGGTTCGCCGCCTTGTTCTATCTGCCGCGATTGTTCGTCTATCACGCCATGAGTGAAGACTCAGTAAGCCGCGAGCGCTTCTGCACCATGGAGCGCAAGTTGTACCGCGGCATCATGGTGCCCTCAATGATCGCCACCCTGGTGTTTGGTATCTGGCTGATTGTTCTCGCACCGGGCTTCCTGCAGCAAGGCTGGTTGCATGCCAAGCTCACCCTCGTCGTCCTGCTGATTGGCTATCACCACGTGTGCGGCGCCCAGGTTAAACGCTTCGCACGCGGCGAACCTGGTCGCAGCCATGTGTTCTATCGCTGGTTCAACGAAGTACCCGTGTTGATCTTGCTGGCCGTGGTCATTCTGGTCGTCGTCAAACCGTTCTGACGCGCATTGCTAACATCGTATGAACTCAAGACAAGGAAGCCAGCATGGCGGAGCATTTCAAGATCGTTTTCGAGGGACAGCTGCGACCAGGCGTCGAGCTGGAAACAGCACGCCTGAACCTGGCGCAGCTATTCAAGACCGACGTGTCCGGCGTTGATCGTCTCTTCACCGGCAATCCCGTGACCATCAAGCGCAGCCTGACGCGGGACGACGCGCAGCGTTATCTCGCCGCGTTGAACGATGCAGGTGTCGAGGGCCGCATCGAGCCCGAGGAGCCAGTGTCATTGCGCCTTGAAGAAGTGGTCGAAGACGCTCCCCGTCCGGCTTTCGAACCTGCGGCATCCCCTTACGCACCGCCGCGCACCCCGGTCGCACAAGACTGGCCTGCCGTGGGCGAATTGAAGGTGTTTTCCATTCAGGGGCGTATCGGCCGTCTGCGCTACCTGGCGTGGAGCCTGGCGCTGGTGGGGGTCGCGATGCTGGTCGCCGCCCTGTGTGTCGGCGTCCTCAGCGTTTCTCTGGTCGCGGGCGGACTGCTCGGCACCGTTGCCCTCGTCGCGTTCGTGGTTGTCAGCATCCAGATCGGCGCCCAGCGTTTACATGACGCCGGTTGGTCAGCCTGGTTGCTGTTACTCAATCTGGTGCCGGTGGTGGGCAGCTTCTTTCCGATCGTGATGATGGCCGTCCCCGGCAGCACGGGCCCTAATCAGTACGGTCCGCCACCGCCTGGCAACACGCCGCGGGTCAAGGTCCTCGCCATTTTCTGGCTCGCGGTGCTCGCACTGGCGTTAGTCGCCGGGATGATGGGTGGCCTGGAAACGGTTCAGGAACAGGTCGAAGCCACCACCAGCGAATATGAGCAAGCGCTGCCTTACGATGATGACTCCAGTGACACGGAACAACCGACCGTTCCGGTTGATCCCGTAGATATTGGTGACTCGTCCGACAGCAACGACGACCAATAACTATCTGGCAGCAAGGACGCTGTCTCAATACGAGCTGCAAACACTGGAGAATTGCATGACCCGTTACGCCATGGTCACAGGTGCATCCAGCGGTATTGGCCTGGCGATGGCCGAAGCCCTCGCCCGCCGGGGTCGCAACCTTATTCTGGTGGCCAGGCACCGGGAGATGCTCGAAAGCATTGCGCTTGAGTTCACCCAACGGTTTGGCGTCGAGGTGCTGTTCCGCGCCTGCGATCTGGGCGAACCGCTGCGCCTCTCGGGCTTTCTGCTAGAGCTCGAAGAAGGCTCGCGAAGCATCGATTTGCTGGTCAACTGCGCCGGCATCGGCAACAGCGGCCCGTTTCTCGCTCAGGAATGGGCGCAGGAGCAGGACCTGCTCGACCTTAACGTGCTCGCGCTAACGCGCCTCTGTCACACGGTTGGCAATCTGATGGCGGTCCAAGGCGGCGGTCAGATCCTTAACGTTGCCTCGATCATGGGCTTTCAACCCGGGCCGTGGATGAGCACCTACGCCGCGAGCAAAGCGTATGTACTGCATTTTTCCGAAGGGCTTCGCGAGGAGCTGCACAAAACCGGCGTGAAGATTTCGGTGTTGTGCCCCGGGCCGACGCGCACAGCGTTTTTCCGCACCGCACAGCTGGATGCCGGCAAGTTTACGCACGACAACCACATGACCGCTGAAGAGGTCGCGCTGTACACGGTCCGCGCGCTGGACAAGAACCGTGCGGTGATCATCCCGGGTTGGCGTAACAGGCTACTGACGCGCCTGCCGCGCTTTGCCAGTCGCTGGATGACGCGAAAGCTCTGGGGCTCGATTCTCAAATCTCGTACGTCAGCCTGACGCGGCCCATCGCAACAAACGGCTGGGCGTGACCCGGGGCGCTCAGTACACTGCCTTCATCCCCCTCGAAACGGAGCAAGAAGGCTGTGGATACTTTGTTCACCAAGATCATCAACCGGGAAATCCCGGCGAAGATCATCTACGAAGATGATCAAGTGCTGGCCTTTCACGACATCGCCCCCCAGGCGCCTGTGCATTTTCTGGTTATCCCGAAGAAGCCGATTGCCACCCTCAACGACGTGACTGAAGACGATAAGGGCCTGCTGGGCCATATCCTGTTCACCGCTCAACGCCTGGCGAAAGAGCTGGGTTGCGAAGACGGCTTCCGCGTAGTCATGAACACCAACGAGAAAGGCGGACAGACCGTTTATCACATTCACATGCATGTGCTGGGTCAGCGGCAGATGAACTGGCCGCCGGGCTGAGTCATCGTCTCCGGTCCTCGTCGACCTGCCGGGTGCGCGTCCACGCCCCGGCGGGCTGACACTGGACAAGCCCGGTTACACCGTTTGAGGTAGACTGGCCGCCGTGGATTTACCCGGAGGCGCCCATGGCTACCGAACGTCACTACTCCCCTATCGACCGTTTTCTGCTTCAAGCCGACGCTGCGATGAAGACGCTGCTGCCCGTCAGCGCGCACGCACATCGTCCTTCGCCTGCCATCGTTAAACCCGACGTCAAGATGAATGAGCCCGACACTCGGCATGTCGCAGGTCTCATGCGCATCAATCACACCGGCGAAGTCTGTGCCCAGGCGTTGTACCAGGGGCAGGCGCTCACCGCGAAACTGCCTCAGGTGCGCAAAGCCATGGAGCACGCCGCCGAGGAAGAAATCGACCATCTGGTGTGGTGCGAGCAACGCATTCATCAGTTGGGCAGTCACACCAGCGTGCTCAACCCGCTGTTCTACGGCGCTTCGTTTGGCATCGGTGCAGTGGCTGGCTTGATCAGCGATCGAATCAGCCTGGGCTTCGTTGCCGCAACGGAAGATCAGGTGTGCAAACACTTGAATGAGCATCTGGAGCAATTGCCGGTCGAGGACGAGAAGTCCCGGGCGATTCTCGAACAGATGCGCGCCGACGAGGAGCATCATGCAGAAAGCGCGCTCGAGGCCGGCGGTTTCCGCTTCCCGGCGCCGGTGAAATTCGGCATGAGCCTGATGGCCAAAATCATGACCAAGACCACCTACAGGATCTGATCGGATCCGCGGTAGGCCGGTCTCTATCAAAAAAGAGCTGCCGCTAAAAGCTGGAAACAAAAAAGGCGCCTGAAGAGGCGCCTTTTTTATACCGCTGAAATCTTAGACCGGCATGTTGCGGCCGTAGAATATTTCGAGCATCTCGTGCTTCACGCGGCCAGTGACCTGCTCGCGCTGTTCAGCGGAGAGATTGCTGGTGGCGTCGCCGAACAGGTAGTTGTCCAGCTCGAACTGCTTGAGCAGCATTTTGGTGTGGAACAGGTTTTCCTGGTACACGTTCACGTCAGTCATCTGGTAACTGTCGCGCGTGTCATCGGAAAGGTAATTCTGGATCGAGTTGATCTCGTGATCGATGAAGTGCTTCTTGCCTTCGACATCACGGGTGAAGCCGCGCACGCGATAGTCAACGGTCACGATGTCGGACTCGAACTTGTGGATCAGGTAATTCAGCGCTTTCAACGGAGAGATCACGCCGCAGGTCGACACGTCGATGTCCACACGGAAGGTGGCGATGCCGTCAACAGGGTGAATTTCAGGATAGGTGTGAACCGTGATATGGCTCTTGTCCAGGTGCGCGAGGATGGTTTCCGGCAGCGGACCCGGCGATTCTTCGATCTGGCTGTCGGTCGGCGTGACCGGCTGCTCGGAGATCAGAATGGTCACACTGGCGCCTTGTGGATCGTAGTCCTGACGAGCGATGTTCAGGATGTTCGCGCCAATGATGTCGACGACATCGGTGAGAATCCGCGTCAGGCGTTCGGCATCGTACACACTGTTGATGTACTCGACGTAGGCCTGCTGGTCCTGCGGGGTTTCCGCATAGCAGATGTCATAGATGTTGAAGCTCAAGGTCTTGGTCAGGTTATTGAACCCGTGGAGCTTGAGTTTGCTTTTCACCGTTAAAAACTCTCTATATGGGTGCGGCGCTGGCCGCGTGATCAAGCATGCCCGTCAACTGAGCCCGGCTCAGCTGCGTAGGACGGTTAACACCTCTTCGCGTTGGCGATTTTGGTTGTCTGGTCGGAGGCGAGCCGGTTATCCGGCGGTCGCGCCCTGAAAAAGGGGCGCATTATGCAGACGTCAGAAGTCGCATGCCATAGCCTGCACCGCTTTTGTGAAAATTGAGCGTCGTTCAGCCCAGTTCGATGATCTCGTAGTCGTGGGTGATTTCAACGCCTGCGTTACCCAGCATGATCGACGCCGAGCAGTATTTCTCAGCGGACAGCTCGATCGCACGCTTGACCTGCGTCTCTTTCAGGCCGCGCCCTTTAACCACGAAATGCAAGTGGATCTTGGTGAACACCTTGGGATCTTCGTTGGCGCGCTCGGCTTCCAGAAACGCCTCGCAGCTTTCGATCGGCTGACGGGCTTTCTTGAGGATACTGACCACGTCGTAGTTGCTGCAGCCACCCAGCCCAATCAGCACCATCTCCATCGGGCGAACACCGAGGTTGCGACCGCCACTTTCCGGAGGGCCATCCATCACAACCACATGGCCGCTGCCGGACTCACCGAGGAACATCGCCTCACCCGCCCATTGAATACGTGCCTTCATCACCGGACTCCAATGCTTGAAAAATGGCGGCCAGCTTAGCACAGGGCCCTACCGTCGCTGAGAGGACCGGGCGTGTCCGAAAACGACGGAAATGTAGGATTTTTCTGAAAAAATGGCTAAATGCCGCTCTTGAGCTGCGTCAAACCGGAAACACTGCCGATACCTCTAGGAATGCCTCAGGGCGCAGTTTTTTACGGGATACAGCCATGCTCGCCGTGCCGCCTACGAACAAGATGAAAATCGCCGACAAACTGCTGCCGCACGCCCAGCGGCGACGATGCCCGGCGAAGACCAACATCCTCTGCGCAGGCGAAGAATCGGACTCGCTGTACCTGATCATCAAAGGCTCGGTGACGATCCTGATCGAAGACAACGAAGGCCGCGAGATGATCGTGGCCTACCTCAATACCGGGGATTTCTTCGGCGAACTGGGGCTATTTGAGCAGACGGCCGCCAGCGCACACCGAAGTGCCTGGGTGCGCGCCAAAACCGAATGTGAAGTGGCCGAGATCAGCTACGCCAAGTTTCGCGAGCTCAGTTTGCATGATCCCGAATTGATGTACGCCATCGGTGCCCAGATCGCCGAGCGCCTGCGCAATACCACGCGCAAGGTCGGCGATCTGGCCTTTCTGGACGTTACTGGCCGCGTGGCCCGTAGCCTGCTCGATCTATGCAAACAGCCTGACGCGATGACCCATCCGGATGGCATGCAGATCAAGATCACCCGCCAGGAGATTGGCCGTATCGTGGGGTGTTCGCGAGAGATGGTCGGGCGCGTGCTGAAGGCACTGGAAGAGCAGAACCTGGTGCATGTCCGGGGCAAAACCATGGTGGTTTTCGGCACCCGTTAACGGAGGACCGTTACGTACAGGTGAATCAGATCCCGGCCAGCAGACGTGTGTAGCGTTCGCTTAGGCGGTGCAGAAAATCCGGCGCGCCGAACAGCTCATGCAAGGCGATATGGCTTTCTGCTTCGCACCGTGGATCGAGTTCGCAGGTTTCATTGAAGCGATTGACCGCATTAACCATTTCGACGCGCTCGTCATCCAGCAGCATCGCGGCGTGGGCCAGCACCACCGGCCGCTTGCCACCCTGACTCTGGCGCCAGCGCTGCGCGGTACCGACCATCTTGCGAGCGTTGAGGTTGACGTTGAAGCGGCCATCGCAGAATGCACCTTCAACTTCGCCCAGAGAGGCAGCGCCCCCCAGCTCACCCAGCGTATCCAGGATCGGCTGACACAGGCGCATGTAAGCGTTTTCGATGCGATCGCGGTCCAGATCGGTGTCCGGCTGCACATACACAAGCGCCACATTGACCGTCGAAGGCGATTGCGGCACAGGCTCGCCACCACTTTCACGCAACAGCACCGGCCAGCCACTGTCGGCAAGCGTTTCGCTGGCTTCAGTGAAGCCGGGAAGACGGCTCAACCGCCGCGGCATGACCAACGCACGATCCGTAGGCCGCCAGAACAACAATCCGCTGTCGGCGTGGCCATCACACACCGACGCCAGCAGATCCTGCTCGGCCTTGAGGCCGACTTCAACGCAGGATTCCAAGAGCTGAAGGGTCATGCTGCCTCCTGACGCGAGTGGCGATGGCTTTCAGGCCTGAAAGATTGGATCAGTCCAGGCCGCCGGATTTGACCGCAGTGCCTTTCTCCGGGAAGAACAGCCGCTGCAATTCCACACCTGGCTTCTCGGCGCGCATGAACGCCTCGCCCACCAGAAAGGAATAAACGTCGCTGATTTCCATCAGCTCAACGTCGGCCCTGTGAGAAATGCCGCTTTCGGTGACGACCAGACGATCACGCGGAATACGTGGAAGCAGGTCGAGGGTGGTTTCCAGACTGACGTCGAACGTGTGCAGATTGCGGTTGTTGACGCCCACCAGCGGGGTGTCGAGGATTTTCAACGCCCGCTCAAGCTCGTCGCCATCGTGGACTTCAACCAGCACGTCGAGGCCGACACCTTTGGCAACGGAGGCCAGCTCGGCCATTTTCACATCGTCCAGTGCCGAAACGATCAGCAAAATGCAATCGGCGCCCAATGCCCGCGCCTCGACAATCTGGTACGGGTCGATCATGAAGTCCTTGCGTATCACCGGTAGCGAACACGCCGCCCGGGCTTGCTTCAAGTAATCATCAGAGCCCTGAAAGAAATCGATGTCCGTCAGCACAGAAAGGCACGTGGCTCCGCCCGCTTCGTAGCTATTGGCGATCTCTGCGGGCTGGAAGTTTTCGCGGATCACACCTTTGCTCGGCGAAGCTTTCTTGATCTCTGCGATGACGGCCGGCTGCTTGCGCTTGGCCTGGGCCATCATCGCTTTGGCGAACCCACGCGGCGCATCGGCTGCGGCGGCCAGCGCTTCCAATTCGGCCAGGCTGACACTGGCACGACGCGCAGCGACTTCCTCGACCTTTCGGGCCAGAATCTTTTGCAATACCGTCGGTACGCTCATGCTTCATTCTCCTGCTTGAATACCGCCGTAAAGGCACCGAGTTCTTCCAGCTTTTCGCGGGCCAGACCCGTGTGCAATGCGTCGTGGGCCAAAGCCACGCCTTCTTTCAATGATGACGCATGGTCAGCCGCGTAAAGCGCGGCGCCGGCATTGAGCACGATCATTTCAGCCGCTTTCTGCCCGTGCTCCGATTTACGCCGCCCCAGCGCGTCGCGAATCAATTCCAGCGACTGCGCCGGGCTCTCGACCACCAGACCGAACAGGCTCTGGCTTTTCATGCCGAGGTCTTCCGGCTGCACCCAGTATTCGTTTACTTCGCCGTTCTTGAGTTCCGCGACAAACGTCGGCGCGGCGATGCTGAATTCGTCCAAGCCATCCTGGGAGTGCACCACCAGCACATGTTTGCTGCCCATGCGCAGCAGCACTTCGGCCAAAGGCCGGCACAGCGCCTGACTGAACACGCCGACCACCTGATGCTTGACGCCGGCCGGGTTGGTCAGTGGACCGAGCATATTGAACAGGGTCCGCAGGCCCAGTTCCTTGCGTGGTCCGGCGGCGTGTTTCATTGCGCCGTGATGGGTTTGCGCGAACATGAAGCCGATGCCGACGCTGTCAATGCAACGCGCCACTTGCACCGGAGTCAAGTTCAGGTAAACGCCTGCGGCCTCCAGTAAATCGGCGCTGCCGCTCTTGCCGGAGACCGCGCGATTACCGTGCTTGGCGACTGTGCAACCGGCCGCCGCGATCACGAAGGAGGCCGCGGTCGATACGTTGAAAATGTTCGCGCCATCGCCACCGGTACCGACGATGTCGACTACGCCGTCGAGGTTTTTGAGCTGAACCTGATCCGCCAACTCGCGCATCACAGACACCGCACCGACGATCTCGTCGATGCTTTCGCTCTTCATGCGCATGCCCATCAGAAATGCGCCGATCTGTGCCTGGGTGCACTGACCGGTCATGATTTCGCGCATGACCTCGCGCATTTCATCGGTGCTCAGGTCCAGTTGATTCACAACCCGGCCCAGCGCCGTTTTGATATCCATTGCCATGTCGAAGTGCCCTTAACCCTGACGGGTGCCGCCGGTCTGCTTGAGGAAGTTGGCGAACAGCTCGTGGCCCTGCTCGGAAAGAATCGATTCAGGGTGAAACTGTACGCCCTCGACGTTAAGGGTTTTGTGACGCAGGCCCATGATTTCATCAACGGAGCCGTCTTCGCGCTGGGTCCAGGCGGTCAATTCGAGACACTCAGGAAGGGTCTCGCGCTTGACCACCAGCGAGTGATAGCGGGTCACGGTCAGCGGATGCTTCAGCCCTTCGAACACGCCTTTGTCTTCGTGGATCAGCTCGCTGGTCTTGCCGTGCATGACCTGGCGCGCACGCACCACGTCGCCGCCAAACGCCTGGCCAATCGACTGATGACCCAGGCAGACGCCGAGCACAGGCAGCTTGCCGGCAAAGTGCTTGATCACGTCAATGGACACGCCCGCTTCGTTCGGCGTGCACGGGCCGGGGGAAACGACGATGCGCTCAGGGTTCAGGGCTTCGATTTCGGCGACGGTCATTTCGTCGTTGCGAATCACTTTGACGTCGGCACCCAGTTCGCCCAGGTACTGCACGACGTTGTAGGTGAAGGAGTCGTAGTTATCGATCATCAGCAGCATGGTGCTTAACCTTTTGAATTACTGACTTCTAACGTGGCCTTCTGTTTTCGGACCGCAGTTGCCCGCAGAGGTGTCGCAGGAAGGGTTCCGGCGAGGCACTGCAAAACCGAGGCATCAGAAGGCATATCAATACAGATCCGGCGGGGCCGGCGGGGGACATAGTCAGGCGCGCCAACGCCAGCGGGCGTGGCCCTTGATAACGCGCATCAAGAAGCTGCTGACAATCGACACAGGAAAGGTCTCGTTCATACGTTGCCGCACAGTAGCGTACCGCCGCAGGGCGTGCAATATCGCAGTGCCCGGATGGCGCGACCCAGAGGCCGACTGGCAGGAACTGGGCGCCTGCAAGATGCAGATCGCAGCTTGAAGGCCAGTACAGAATATTTGCCGTGAATGCCACGGCATCGTGGGCGATTTGTGTCGCTGCTGCTACCTTCTCGTACAGCACTGAAAACAATAAGGGATGCCCCCATGCTCAAAGCCACACTGCGCTGGCCGTTCGCGGCTTGCCTGCTCTCGCTCGCCTGCTCCTCGGCCCTGGCCGCCTCTTCCCCCTATTCAACGATGATCGTGTTTGGCGACAGCCTGGCCGACGCCGGGCAATTCCCCGATGCGGGCGGACCACCCGGCGCCACCTTGCGCTTCACCAACCGCACCGGCCCGACGTACCTGAACGGGAGCGGTGAGGCATTCGGTCTGAACTCATCGACGTTGCTGGGCGGAATGCTTGGCGTGGCGCCCGGAGACTTGCAGGCATCCACCTCCCCCGTTCGCGCGGCGCAAGGGTTGGCGGATGGTAACAATTGGGCCGTGGGCGGCGACCGGACGGATCAGATCCTCTCGGCGATCACCACCCAATCCCGGATTGCCAACACCGATGCCACCACTGGCGTCACGACAGTGTTCCGGACGCGACCCGGCTATCTGGTTGAAAACAGCTCGCGGGCTGACCCCAACGCCCTTTACTACCTGACCGGGGGCGGCAATGACTTCCTTCAGGGCCGGGTGCTGAGCGCGGGACAGGCCGTCAACGCGGCGAACAACCTGGCCAACGGCGCGCAAATCCTGTCCCAGGCCGGTGCGCGTTACATCATGGTCTGGCTGCTGCCTGACATCGGCCGCACGCCTGCTGTATTCGGCACGCCATTACAGGTGCCATCGACGTTGCTGAGCGGGGTGTTCAACCAGCAGTTGGTCAATCGGCTGGGGCAAATCGATGCCGAGATCATTCCACTTAATGTGCCGGGGCTCATACGCGATGTACTGACCGAGCCGGCGCGCTACGGGTTGGCGGCCGATCAGAATCTGGTCGGCACCTGTTTCAACGGCAACAACTGCACCGCCAATAGCGTTTACGGGATTGGCGGCCTGACGCCTGATCCGACCAAACTGCTGTTCAATGACGGCGTGCACCCGACCGTCGCGGGTCAGCGCCTGATCGCCGACTACGGGTATTCGATTTTGTCCGCACCGTGGGAAATTACCCTGCTGCCGGAAATGGCCAACGGTACGTTGCGCGCGCAGCAGGATGAACTGCGCAGTCAATGGCTGGCGGACTGGGGCAACTGGCAGAACGTTGGTGAATGGCGAGCCATCGTCGCCGGTGGCGGTCAGAAAATGGATTTCGACGCGCAAGGCAATTCCGCCAGCGGCGACGGTCATGGCTACAACCTCACGGTGGGCGGCAGCTATCGCTTCGCTGAAGACTGGAGAGCGGGCCTGGTTGCGGGCGCATACCGGCAAACCCTCGAAGCCGGGGCCAAGGATTCGGACTACAAACTCAATAGCTATATCGCGACCGCGTTCGTGCAGTATCAGGCGCAACACTGGTGGGCAGACCTGGCGGCCTCGGGCGGAAAACTCGACTACGACAACCTCAAGCGCAAGTTTGCGCTGGGCATCAGCGAAGGCGCAGAGAAAGGCGACACCGACGGCGATCTGTGGGCGGTCAGTGGTCGCGTGGGCTTCGATCTGGCCGAGCAGAGCAGTCGCTGGCATTTCTCGCCGTTCATTAGCGCCGACTATTCCCACGTCAACGTCGATGGCTATTCGGAGAACAGTGCTCGCGCAACCGCACTCAATTACGACGACCAGACGCGCAAGTCGAAGCGGCTCGGCGCGGGGCTGCAAGGCAAGTTCGACGTCACGCCACAGACTCAACTGTTTGGCGAAGTGGCCCATGAGCGTGAGTTCGATACCGATCAGCAGGACGTGACCATCGCGCTGAACAGCGTGCCAGGCGTGGACTTTGACCTGAAAGGCTATGACCCCCAGCGCAGCTTGAATCGCGCCAGTGTGGGCCTGAGCCAGAAGCTGGCGCCCGACCTGACACTGCGTGCGGGCTACAACTGGCGCAAGAATGATGACGTGACGCAGCAAGGGTTGAACCTGGCGGTGAGTCTGGATTTCTGACGCCATGGTCCTGTAGAAGCGCCGGGGTGGCGCTCCACCTTGCTCGCGATTACGTCCGTGTAGACGCTGCAAGTGTTGTCGGGTAAATGGTGATCGCGAGCAAGCTCACTCCTACAAGTGGTTTGTATCGGCCACAAAAAAACGGCGCCCCTGGCGCCGTTTTTCATGTGCAAACCAACCATCAAGCTTCGGGCGTCTGCTGCGCCAGGGCCACGGCGCGGAACATCGCGCGGCGCTTGTTGAGGGTTTCTTCCCACTCCAGCGCTGGCACAGAATCCGCAACGATGCCGCCACCGGCCTGCACGTGCAGCTCACCGTTTTTGATCACGGCGGTGCGGATGGCAATCGCGGTATCCATGTTGCCGTTCCAGGCAAAGTAGCCCACTGCGCCGCCGTACACACCACGCTTGACCGGCTCCAGCTCGTCGATGATTTCCATCGCACGAATCTTCGGCGCGCCCGACAACGTGCCCGCCGGCAAGATAGCCCGTAGCGCATCCATCGCCGTCAGGCCGTTCTTCAGCTGACCAGTGACGTTCGACACGATGTGCATGACGTTCGAATAACGCTCGATGACCATCTTCTCGGTGAGCTTCACCGAGCCGACTTCCGAAACGCGCCCCGTGTCGTTGCGCCCCAGATCGATGAGCATCAGGTGCTCGGCGATCTCTTTGTCGTCGGACAGCAAGTCGACTTCCAGCGCGTAATCCTCTTCCTCGGTAGCGCCGCGAGGACGCGTCCCGGCAATCGGCCGTACGGTGATCAGATTGTCTTCGACCCGCACCAGCACTTCCGGGGAACTGCCGACGACGTGGAAGTCGCCGAAGTTGAAGAAGTACATGTAGGGGGTCGGATTGAAACACCGCAGCGCGCGATACAGATCGATCGGTGCGGCCTTGAAGTCGATGGACATCCGCTGGGACGGCACGACCTGCATGCAGTCGCCGGCGAGGATGTATTCCTTGATCGTGTCGACGGCTTTTTCGTAATCCGACTGGGTGAAGCTGGAACGGAACACCGGGTCCGCCGCCTGCGGACGGGTCAGGTCCAGACCACGACGGGGCGTGATCGGCTGACGCAGTTTCTCCATCAACGCTTCGAGTCGCGCCAGGCCACCTTCATAGGCTTCAGACTGAGCCGGATCAACCAGCACAATCGCGTGCATCTTGCCGGCCAGGTTATCGAACACCACGACGGCATCGGACACCATCAGCAAAATATCCGGCACGCCCAGCGGATCGGGATTCGGGCATGCGCCCAGACGCGGCTCCACATAACGCACGCAGTCATAACCGAAATAGCCCACCAGACCGCCGTTGAAGCGTGGCAGCCCCGCGATGGTCGGAACGTTGTAGCGGGCCTTGAAAGTCTCGACGAAGTCCAGCGGGTCTTCGGCTTCGAGGCGCTCGATCTCGACGCCGTCGTGGGTCACGCTGACGGTGTGGTCATGCACGCGCATGACCGTGCGGCACGGCAGGCCGATGATCGAATACCGCCCCCACTTCTCCCCGCCCTGCACCGACTCAAGCAGGTAGGAGTTGGGCTCGTCAGCGAGCTTCAGATAGATCGACAGCGGGGTATCGAAGTCGGCCAGGGTTTCGTAGGCAAGGGGAATGCGGTTGTAGCCTTCAGCGGCCAAACGCAGGAATTCTTCGCGGGTCATATCAGCCTCGTGGTCTGAGGGAAAACGGTCAGGGATGCAAACGCGCCGGAGCTCCGGCCAGATTCAAGTCAGGCGCGCCAACGCCAGCGGGCCAGGGCCTTGATGACTTTCATCCAGAGTTTGCGAGTGACCACCACGATGGATTCTCTAAAGGAGGGAGACTTGATGTCGGGCAACGTTATCTCAGCGCCCTGCGCTAAGCAACCGGCAGAACTGCCCGGAATCAGCATGCGCAAATCGTCGATGACCAGTGCCGGCGACTCTTCTGCGATCGGGCGGCCATGGTTGTAGCCGTAACTCAATGCCACACAGGCGACACCCGCCGCTTTCGCCGCCAGCACATCGTTGCGCGAGTCACCCACGAACAGCGACTGCGACCCTGGTATGCCAGCCATTTTCATGACGAAGAACAGCGCCGCCGGGTCGGGCTTCTGCTGCGGCAGCGTGTCGCCACCCACGATCCAGCGAAAGAACCGGCCGAGCTTGAGGTCATCCAGCAAGGGCGCGACAAAGCGTTCCGGCTTGTTGGTGATCAGCGCCATCTCGACGCCCATCTTCTGCAGCCACTTCAGGGTTTCGCGCACGCCGGGGTAGACCTTGGTCAGGGCGTGGCTGCCGCTGTAGGCCTCCATGAAAATCGCCAGCGCAGCCTCGGTGGACTCTTCATCGACGGCGGTGTGATCCATGTCGTTCGCCAACGCGCGGCGTACCAGCACGCGCACCCCGTTGCCGATCCAGTCACGGACCCGCTCGATGCCCGCCGGCGGCCGGCCGAGCTGGATCAGGGTCTTGTCCACCGCTGCTGCCAAATCCGGCACCGAGTCGATCAGGGTGCCGTCGAGGTCGAACATGATCAGCCTGGGCAGACGGCCCGGAAACAGCTGCTCGAAGCCGCTGTTCAACGGGCCAACGCCAGTTCTGCGTGCATCTTCGCAATGACTTCGCGGTAATCAGGCGCATTGAAAATGGCCGAGCCCGCGACGAACGTGTCGGCACCGGCTGCGGCGATCTCACGGATGTTATTGACGTTGACGCCGCCGTCGATCTCCAGACGGATGTCGCGACCGGATGCGTCAATGAGCGCGCGGGCTTCACGCAGCTTGTTGATCGTACCGGGAATAAATTTCTGACCGCCGAAGCCCGGGTTGACGCTCATGAGCAGGATCATGTCGACCTTGTCCATGACGTACTCGAGCAGGTTCAGCGGAGTCGCCGGGTTGAACACCAGACCCGCCTTGCAGCCACCTTCGCGGATCAGTTGCAGGGAACGGTCGATGTGCTGAGTCGCTTCCGGGTGGAAGGTGATGTAGGTGGCCCCGGCTTCGATGAAGTCGCCGATGATGCGATCCACCGGGCTGACCATCAGATGAACATCGATGGGCGCGGTGATGCCGTATTTGCGCAGTGCCGCGCAGACCATCGGTCCGATCGTCAGATTGGGGACGTAGTGGTTGTCCATGACGTCGAAGTGGACAATGTCGGCGCCAGCGGCCAGGACGTTGTCGACTTCCTCTCCCAGACGGGCGAAATCGGCGGACAGAATCGAAGGAGCAATAGCGAAGGGCTGCATGACGCACCTTTTATGAGCGAAATCACGGTGGCGCGCATTGTACTCCAAGAGTTTGAAACGTGCGTTGGGTCGCGTGCGAGTGCGCCGAGAGGCTTGATTCAGGGGGCGCAAACAGCGCAAGGCCCGGTGCGACAGCATTGCGCACCGGGCCTTGGCTTGATTCAGCGATTCAGAATCGGCAACGCCATCTGATTGCTGAAACCCTTAAACAGTCTCGACCAGCAGACGAGGACGCGAGCTCAGGGCGTAACGGGCCAGACCAAAGCTCAACGCAGCGCCGATGATCAGCATGAAGAACGTGCCCCATGCTGCTTTGGAGACCTGCTTGGCCGCGACATCCGCCGCTTCACGGGCCTGTTGCTCGGCCTGGGCCTTCAGCTCTGCGACTTTCGCCGCTGCTTGCTGATAGGCCTGGGCATAGTTGTCGACGATCTGCTGCGCTTCCGCTTTGCTCTTGCCTGTGCGAGCGGCCACGATGTTGACCAGCGCGTCTTTGTCGGCGGCATTCAAGGCCGGGTCGCCCGCTTTCTGGACGCGATCGAACCATTGCTTCAACTGATCGCCGGCCTGGGCTGGATCGGTGGAGGCCTGCTCTGCAGTCTGCTTGGCATCGGCGCCAGCCACGTCGGCTTTCTGATCCAGCTTTGAAGGATCCAGCTCTGGCTTGCCGGACTGCTTCAAGGTGGTGTCAAGCTGCGATTTCAGGCTGTCCCAATCCAGGCTGATGCCGTTTTTATCCAGCTGCTGCTTAATGCTCTGGCCCACACCCGGTGCGGCAGCAGCCACGCCATCCGCCGCCAGAGAAAGGCCCTTGCCGGCGATGTTGCCGGCAGTGCCGACCAGCGATCCGGCCAGCGACGCGAGGAGCCAGGTGGTCAGCAACGTGCTGACCGTCCAGCTCAACAGACCATGCAGACCGCCACGGTCCGGCGCGGTACGGCCCGACACCCAGGCACCGGCGGCAATGGCCACCAACGTACTGATGAACAACCAGGCGCCGGCGCCCCTGCCGAAACCGCTCAGCGGGTTGCCTTGGGCCATCGGGTCCAGGGCGCCAGCACCGATTGCCGTGCCAAGTACGCTCAGCACCAGATACGTCACCAGCGTGATTGCTGCACCGGCAAACACCGATCCCCAAGACACACGGAATGGCGAAGCGCTGCCCAGGACAGCAGATGTTGCGTAGGTCGAAGCCATGAAAATTTCCTCTGGTGCAGGGGATGCAGATCAAGCGTGCAGCCGAGGTATCAGTGCAAATGCACCACCTGCGTTGATGAGGGCGAGCCCGCGTGGGGCAGGCGCACCGCGTCTTATGCGACGTGGAACCAGTTTGATCAGCCCGTGGAGGTCTGTGATGGCGCATTTGCACCGCTTCGTCTGGTGCATTCGCACCGACCCTCGCGGACACGGCTGCACTAAGCTGCAGCACTAAGCTTTTGCCAGCCGGTCGGATAGCGTGGAGCGCCCGGCTGACCGAAGCCCGACCGCATTAAGACGTCAGGAGAGCAAGCATGTCAGAGGCCATCCTCGCCAGAGAAACCAACCGCCGCCAGTTGCAGAAGATCATCTCAGGGCTGTCGGACGGGGTAATTCTGGTGGAGGTCGATCAGACCATCATCTGGGCCAACGAAGCGGCGCTGCTGATGCACGGGGTCGAGGAGATCAGCGAACTGGGCGCCAACGGCGAGGCCTATCGGGAGAAGTTCTCCCTGCGTTATCGCAACAACCATCCGTTGGACGTTGATCAATATCCGATCAGCCGTGTGTCGGCAGGCGAGGTGTTCAGCGATGTGCTCATCGAGGTCAGCAAGATCGGTGAAGGTGAAGAAGACGAGCGCAGCTGGGTGCATCGCGTTCGCAGCATGGTGCTCGAAGACAGCACTGGCACACCTGAATCCCTGGTGCTGATTCTGGCCGACGCCACGGAATGGGCCGGCGCCGAGCAGCGTTTCGAAAAGACCTTCAACGCCAACCCTGCTCCCGCGGTGATCTGCCGCCTGAGCGACCTGCGCTTCATCAAGGTCAATCAGGGCTTTCTGGAAATGACCGGGCACTCGAGGGAGAACGTTATCGGCCGCTCTGTGTACGAGGTGGACGTGCTTGAGAACGCCGAGCGCAAGGACCTCGCCATCGAGCGCCTGAACCAGGGCGCGACCATTCCGCAGATGCAGGCCGAGCTGAAGCTACCGGAGGGCGGCACCAAACTGGTCATCGTCGCCGGGCAGCCGCTGGACATGAACGAAGAAGATTGCATGCTGTTTTCGTTCACCGACCTTGAGCCCAGACGCAAGGCCGAGACCGCCCTGCGCCAGAGCGAAGAGCGGTTTGCCAAGGCATTCAAGCTGACACCGGTGCCGACATTGGTGTGCACGGCGGACCGGCAGCAGATCGTCGAAGCCAACGAAGCGTTCTTCAACACCTTGGGTTACACGCCCCAGGAGCTGATCGGCCGGACCGTTGCCGAGCTGGGTTTCATCGAAGATGGCGCGGTGATGGACGAGCTGTTCAACGTTCTGGAAACCACCGGGCGTGTTGAAGGGCTGGATCTGAAGGTCCGCAAGAAAGGCAGCGAGTCGATGGATTGCGTGCTGGCCGCTGACACCGTGACGATTCAGGACAATGCCTGTTATCTGTTCGTGCTGATGGACATCACCGAGCGCAAGCGATCCGAGCTTGAGCTGGTCGAGGCCATCGAGACGGTGATGCAGGACGCCTCGTGGTTCAGCCAGACGCTGATCGAAAAGCTGGCCAATGCCAAGCGCGTCAACACCCGGCATCTTCCCAGCGCCTCATTCACAGACCTGACCGCTCGCGAGCGGGATGTCCTGGGGTTGATCTGTGAAGGGCTGGCGGACAAGGAGATTGCGGCGCGGTTGAACCTGGCGCTCAACACCATTCGCAACCACGTCGCGACGGTGTATTCCAAGCTCGACGTGCACAGCCGGGCGGAAGCCATCGTCTGGGCGAGGGAGCGGAACCTGTTCGCCAATCAGGGCAAAAGCAAACGCTGAGTGATGCAAATGCGCCAGTGCGTCTGGTGCATAGTCACCTTCAGCAGGTGACGCCAGGGCTCTACGCTATGGGTGTGGCTGACCCGTTTGGATCAGCGAGATATCCATCACCGATACTCACTTCCTGGAGTCAAGACATGAAAACCGAACAAGTGAAAGGCGTACTGGAGCAGGCAGCCGGCAAGGCCCAAGACGTCTTCGGCAACCTGACTGGTGACGAGCGTACGCAAATGGAAGGCAAAGCGCGGCAAGCGGCGGGTGAATTGCAGGAACGTTACGGCGATCTGCTGGACGAAGTGGCGACCTTCACCCAGCAACGGCCGCGCACCACATTGATGGTCCTCGCCGGCCTGACGCTGACCGTCGGCTGGTTGCTGGCTCGTCGTCGCGGTTGAAGCATGTCGTTGCGAATCTGGCAGAGATGATCAGCGCTTGAGCAAACGCCATCGCGGGCAAGCGCGCTCCTACACGTGATCACGGCAGCTCACCGATGGTTGGATCACCCCGAAACTGTAGGAGCGCGCTTGCCCGCGAAGAGGCACTTACCGGCAATACATCTGCGCGCCGACTGACCGATCAATACGCCGCGCGGTAGATTTTCTCGATGTCGGCAGCGGTCAGTTTCCGTGGGTTGTTGCGCATCAGGCGCTCGATCTTGCTGGCCTCCTCGGCCATCGCGGGAATGGCGTCTTCAGGCACGTTGAAGCTGCGCAGGCCGGACGGGATTTCCACCGCGGCGCACAAGTCGGCCATGGCTTTCACCGCCAGGTCGGCGGCGTCGTTGTCGCTCAAGTGCGCGACGCGTACGCCCATTGCGTCGGCGATGTCGCGCATCCGCTCGACGCAAGCCAGCTTGTTCCACTCCATCACATACGGCAGCAACAGCGCGTTGCTGACGCCGTGGGCAATGTTGAAACGCCCGCCTAACGGATACGCCAGCGCATGCACCGCGCCAACCCCGGCATTACCGAATGCCATGCCGGCCATGAGGCTGGCGGTGGCCATGTCTTCTCGCGCTTGCAGGCTGGACGGATTGGCGTAGGCCTTGGGCAGCGCCTTGACGATCAGCTTGATGGCACCCAGTGCGATGGCGTCGGTGATCGGCGAAGCATTGACTGATAGATAGGCTTCGATGGCGTGCACCAGCGCGTCGACTCCGCTGGCCGCCGTGACACTGCGCGGACAGGTCAGGGTCATCAAGGGGCTGACCAGCGCGACGTCGGGCAACAGGTAATCGCTGACAATGCCTTTTTTCAGTTGTGCCTGTTTATCTGAAAAGATCGCCACGTTGGTGACCTCCGATCCCGTGCCAGCGGTGGTCGGGATGGCAATCAGCGGAGGGCCTTTGCGCTTGACCAGATCAACCCCGAACAACTCGGTCAGCGGCCCTTCGTGATTGGCGAACGCCGCGACGCCCTTGGCGATGTCGATGGCACTGCCGCCGCCCACGCCGATCAGGCCGTCGTGACCGCCCTCTCGGAAGGCGCGCGTGCAGCCCTCAACAATAGTAATTTCGGGTTCGGGTTTGACCTGATCAAACAGGCCATAACGACGACCGCCCAATTGCGCCAGCGCGAGATCGACGGTCCCGGATTTGACCAGTATCGCGTCGGTGACGATCAGCGGGTTTTGAACGTTGAGCCGGGTCAGCTCGGTGGACAACTGCTCAATCGCGGCGGGGCCAGTGATCAGTTTGTTGGCGATCTTGAAAGCAGAAACACTCATCGGGCTCGTCCTTTACGTTGCTGTTGGAGCCGTGGCTCTTTTACAAGGCAGGGTTGGCATGCGCTGAGTGAAACATAGACCGGATCGTGGGATGCGTCAGTTTTGTGGTGCGGGAAGAGCCCTCGGTGTGCGCTATTAATCTTGCGGCGTGGCACCTGACGCCTTCCCGGCTAAAGCCGGTCCCACAAAGAGACTGCGGTGTGTCAGCAAGACTCACTGGATGAACGCGCTGCTTTCAGTGGGACCGGCTTCAGCCGGGAAGAGGCCCGCGTGTACACCGTCCATTTTGCAGTGTGACGCAGGCCGCTTTCCCGGCTAAAGCCGGTCCCACTAAAAGCAGGCGGTGTGCCGAAGAGATCCGCTGGATGAACGCAGTGCATGTGTAGGACCGGCTTCAGCCGGGAAGAGGCCCTTGGGTGCGCTATCAATTTTTCGGCGTGGCACCTGACGCTTTCCCGGCTAAAGCCGGTCCCACTAAAAGCAGGCGGTGTGTCAGCGAGAACCGCTGGATGAAAGCAGTGCATGTGTAGGACCGGCTTCAGCCGGGAAGAGGCCTGCGTGGACACCGTCCATTTTGCAGTGTGACGCAGGCCGCTTTCCCGGCTAAAACCGGTCCTACCATTCACGTTACAGCCAGTGCCCCAATGGGTGTTGATCACTCCACCGCCGTGCGCAGTTTCTCGCTGCGGCCGCGCAGCCATTCGAGCACCAGCAACAGCAACACCGAGAAGCCGATAAGCAAGGTCGCTGCGGCGGCAATCGTCGGGCTGAGGTTTTCGCGGATGCCGCTGAACATCTGCCGCGGCAAGGTCGCCTGGCCCGGGCCTGCGAGGAACAGCGTGACCACTACTTCATCGAACGAGGTCGCGAACGCAAACAGCGCTCCGGAGATCACGCCCGGCGCAATCAGCGGCAGGGTCACACGTCGAAACGCCGTCGTCGGCGAAGCGCCCAGACTCGCCGCTGCGCGCACCAGGTTGTAATTGAAACCCTGCAACGTGGCCGACACGGTGATGATCACAAACGGCACACCCAAGACGGCGTGCACCAGGATCAGCGAGATGTAGCTGTTGCCCAGACCCAGCGGCGCAAAAAACAGGTAACTCGCCACCCCGACAATCACCACCGGCACCACCATCGGCGAAATCACCAGCGCCATCACCAGCGCCTTGCCGGGGAAGTTGCTGCGGGTCAGACCGATGGCCGCCAACGTCCCGAAACCCATCGCCAGCACCGTGGCAGCCGGCGCGACGATCAGGCTGTTTTTCAGCGCGCGCATCCACTCCGCCGAGCCAAAAAAGTCCTGATACCAGTGCAGCGAAAAGCCCTGCAGCGGGTAGACCAGAAAGCTGCCGGAGTTGAACGACAGCGGCACGATCACCAGCACTGGCAGCACCAGAAACAACAGAATCAACCCGCACAGTGTGCGCAGGGTGTAATGCCAGACCCGCTCGATGGGCGAGGAATAAGGGCTCAACATGGTCGTTCTCCTCAGCTCAGACGCAGACGGCTGGCGCCGACCAGCCAGTTATAGATCAGGTACAGCACGACGGTCGCCAGCAGCAACAAACCGCCCAGCGCCGTCGCCATGCCCCAGTTGATGCTGGTGTTGGTGTAGAACGCCACGAAATAGCTGACCATCTGATCGTTAGGGCTGCCGAGCAGCGCCGGGGTGATGTAGTAGCCGATGGCGAGGATGAACACCAACAGACAGCCCGCGCCCACACCGGCGTAGGTCTGCGGGAAATACACGCGCCAGAAACTCGCGAACGGGTTGCAGCCCAGGGAGATCGCGGCGCGCATGTAGGTCGGCGAGATGCCTTTCATCACGCTGTAGATGGGCAGGATCATGAACGGCAACATGATGTGCACCATCGAGATGTAAACGCCGACCCGGTTGAACACCAGCTCCAGCGGTTTATCGATGATGCCCATGGCCATCAGCGCGCCATTGATCAGGCCGCTCGATTGCAGCAACACGATCCAGGCGGCGACGCGAACCAGGATCGACGTCCAGAACGGCAGCAGGACCAGAATCATCAACAGGTTACTCTGACGTGCAGGCAGATTGGCCAACAGGTACGCCAGCGGATACGCCAGCAGCAGGCAGATCACGGTGATCACCAGGCCCATCCAGAAGGTGCGGGCAAAGATGTCGATGTAAATCGCCTGATCGGGCGTGGCCGGTGCCAGTTCACCGAGGTCATCGATGCGGTGGTCGACAGCGGCCAGCAAATAATAGGGAGTGAAGCTTGAGGTGTTGCGGCGGATGGCCTGCCAATACGCGGGATCGCCCCAGCGTTCATCAATGGCTTCCAGCGCTTCCTTATAAGAAGCCGGCTCTTCCTTGAATGGCATGGCGCGGGCGGTTTTCGCCAACAGGCTGCGGTAGCCCGCCAACTCCTGGTTCAAGCGTTTGGACAGATCGCCCAGCGTCTGATTCTTGCGCGCTTCGGCCAAATCCTGGCTCGCGGCTTTGTACACCGCGTCCGGCGGCAGCCCCTTGCCGTCCCATTTCGCCACTTCCACCACAGTGAGCGGCATGCCACCCACCACTTCCGGGTTGCTGACGCTTTTGTAGAGCAACGCCGCAATCGGCACGAGAAACACCAGCAGCAGGAAGATCACCAATGGCGCGATCAACGCCTGAGCCTTCCAGCGATTGACGCGCTCGGCACGGGCCAGGCGTTGCTTCAGGGTCGGGCTGGCGCCTTCAGTCAGGGGCACGGCGATGGCCATAGTGAACTCCGAAATCTTTTAACAAAGAGCGCGTCCCCTGCCCTGCTTTCAGCCAGTTCAGACGACGCACCCGGATCTAACTCACAACGAAGCGCTTAAATGGATGCGATCTTATTTAGCCGCCCAGGAGTTGAAGCGCTGTTCCAGCGACTCACCGAAGTCAGCCCAGAATTTCACGTCGATCTGCACCTGATCCTTGATGTTCTCAGGGGTGGTCGGCATGTTTTTGAGGGTTTCAGCACTCAACAACGGGACCGCGCCGGTGTTGGCCGGGCCGTAAGCGATGTTTTCGGAATAGGTCTTCTGCTGCTCTGGCTTGAGGGAGTAAGCGATGAACTTCTTCGCTTCTTCGGCGTTTTTCGCGCCTTTCGGAATGGCCCATGCGTCGAAGTCATACACGCCGCCGGTCCAGACCACTTTCAGGTTGCTCTCTTTCTGCACGGCTGCGATGCGGCCGTTGTAGGCCGAGCTCATCACGACGTCGCCCGATTGCAGATACTGCGGAGGCTGTGCGCCCGCTTCCCACCACTGAATGCTAGGCTTGAGCTTGTCGAGCATCTTGAAGGCGCGGTCCTGGCCTTCCTTGGTCGCCAGCACTTTGTAGACGTCTTTCGGCGCAACGCCGTCAGCCATCAATGCGAATTCCAGGGTGTATTTAGCGCCCTTGCGCAGGCCACGCTTGCCCGGGAATTTCTCGGTGTCCCAGAAATCAGCCCAACCGGTCGGTGCGGATTTCAGCTTGTCGGCGTTGTAGGCCAGCACGGTGGACCAGACGAAAAAGCCCACGCCGCACTCGGAAATTGCGCCCTTGACGTAGTTGTCTTTGGTGCCGAGATCGACCGACGCCAGCGACTCGAACATGTCTTCGTCACAGCCTCGGGACAGCTCCGGCGATTCCACTTCCACCAGATCCCAGGTCACGCTTTTGGTGTCGACCATGGCTTTGACCTTGGCCATCTCACCGTTGTATTCGCCCGCGATGATCTTGCCGTTGCCTGCTTTTTCCCACGGCGCATAGAAGGCTTTTTCCTGGGCCGCCTTGTTCGCGCCGCCGAAGGAAATGACCGTCAGGTCCGCTGCCATGGCTTGCGCGGCGCACATCATGCCGACCGATAAGGCGGTGAGCTTCAATGTCTTGAGCATCAGTTTTTCTCTCCACGAACAATGTTGGTTAAGCGATGGGGCGATTGGCTCGCCTCTGGGTTCTTCGGTTGACGCGTACCGCAGATGTATCAATGCGCATCCAGCAACGGGTCTAGCGCGCGGGCGTGCTCGACCTGCCATCCAATGGGCACTACATCGCCAACACTCAGCGCCGGATCCAGCTCGGCGATGGGCTGCTTGACGAAGAAATCGGTTTTCCCGGCCACTTCCAGACGCACCCGCACGTGGTCGCCCAAGTAGATGAATTCGGCAACGCGACCGGAGAAGCGATTGACGCAACTCTCGCTGCGGCCGTTGAGGTTCACGCGTTCGGGACGAATCGACAGCGTGACCGGGCTCCCGGTGGCACCGATATTGATCGCCAGCGCTTCGACTTTCTCGCCGCGCGCCAGGCCGACCACGCATCGATCGCCGCTCTGGCTGAGCAAGGTGCCGCTGATGCGGTTGTTCTCGCCGATGAAGTTGGCAACGAAGGTGTTTTTCGGCTCTTCATAAAGGGTGCGCGGTGGGGCGATCTGCTGGATCTCGCCCTGATGGAACACCGCGACGCGGTCCGACATGGTCAGCGCTTCGCCCTGATCGTGGGTGACGTAGACGACGGTCACGCCCAGGCGCTGATGCAGATGCTTGATTTCCATCTGCATGTGTTCGCGCAGTTGTTTGTCGAGCGCCCCGAGGGGTTCGTCCATCAGCACCAGCTGCGGTTCGAACACCAGCGCCCGGGCCAGCGCGACACGTTGTTGCTGACCACCCGACAACTGCGCGGGGTAACGATGGGCGAAGGTGCCGAGCTGCACCATGTCGAGGGCGCGTTTGACCTTTTCGGCGACGTCGGTCTTGCTCATGCCGCGCACCGACAGCGGGAACGCGAGGTTTTCAGCGACGGTCATGTGCGGGAACAGCGCGTAGTTCTGGAACACCATGCCGATGTCGCGCTTGTGCGGCGGCACGTTGTTGATCGAACGTCCGGCCAGCAGGATCTCCCCCGCAGTGGGCGTCTCGAAGCCGGCGAGCATCATCAGGCTGGTGGTTTTACCGGAGCCGGACGGCCCGAGCAGGGTGAGAAATTCGCCTTTGCAAATATCCAGGTTGAGGTCTTTGACGATCAGGGCTTCGCCGTCGTAGCTCTTTTGCACACCGCGAAAGCTGACCAGAACATCACTCGCCCCAGCGCTTGAATCGACGTTGCTCATTGCCCACACCTTTGTTTGATCCACCGTAGGGATCAAGCCTAGATGAGCCTGAAGGCCGCGCAAATCGGGGCGTGAGAGAGAATGGCCTAGGCGGGGTGGAAAGTTTAGGGTAGGGATTGCCCTACAGGGATGGCGGGGATAGGTATGACTTATCCGAGGGATTTTGTTGCCTTCACTGACGCTTTCGCGAGCAAGCTCACTCCTACAGGGGATTGCGGTCAATCTGTGGGAGCGCGCCTGTCCGCGAGGGCGTCAATAAAAACGTTGGGAGGGGTCGTTTTCAGACTTCTGGGCTCAGACCAGCTTGTGCTCCATCGCATACTTGACCAGCTCGGCCAGCGAATTGATTTTCAGCTTCTGCATCAGGCGCGCCTTGTGGGTACTGATGGTCTTGCTGCTCAGCGCCAGCTGCTGGGCGATGTCGTTGACGTTGGCGCCCTGGGCCAGGCGCTCGAACACTGAAAACTCGCGCTCTGACAACAATGAGTGCAAAGGCCGGCTGTCCGTCAGACCGACCTCAAACACCATGCGATCGGCCAGGTCCGGGTCGATATAACGCCCGCCCGCGGCCACTCGCCGGATCGCCGTCAGCAGCAACGCGGGGTCACTGTCTTTGGTCGCGTAACCGGCAGCGCCGACCTTCAAGGCCCGTGCGGCCATTTGCGCCTCGTCGTGCATCGACAGCACCAGAATCGCAGGCGGATTGTTCAGCGCGCGGATTCGCGGGATCGCCTCCAGGCCGTTGACCCCCGGCATGGAAATATCCAGCAGCACGACCTCGCACGGGATGTGACGCAAAGCCTCCAGCAACTGCTCGCCATTGCTGGCCTCCCCGACCACTTGCAGATCCTTCGCCAGGCCGATCAGCTGTTTGATGCCCTCGCGGACAATCGTGTGGTCTTCGGCAACCAATACGCGAATCAATGCACGTGCTCCTCAGCGACCGGGTCCAGCGGAATGTGGATGCGCAAGGTTGTGCCTTCTCCGGGCAAGGTGTCCAGATGCAATTGCCCGCCCATTATGAGAACCCGCTCGCGCATGCCCACCAGCCCGAACGACGCCGGACGTTCGGCGCGCAGATCGAAGCCCTTGCCGTCGTCGGCGATGCGCATGCACAGCACGCCGTCGCTCAGCGTCAGGCTCAACTCGACCGTGTGCGCCTCGGCGTGGCGCATGACGTTGGTCAGTGACTCCTGAAGGATGCGGAAGAGCCCGATGGCCGTTGCGTCCGGCAGGCTGGGCAGGTTCTCTGGCACCTGCACCAGGCAAGGGATGTGCGTACGCGCTTCGAAGCGCCGGGCCTGCCATTCGATGGCCGAGGCGATGCCTGCATCGAGAATCGGTGGCCGCAACGCAGTCGCCACGTCCCGCACCAACTGGAACAACTGCGCGATCAGGCGCTTCATGCTGTTCAACCGATCACGCAGGCCAGGGTCGAGATCGGCGTAGGCCAGTTCGCACATGGAGGTTTCCAGCTTGAGCACGGTCAGCATCTGACCCAGCTCGTCGTGAACTTCCCGGGCGATTCGGGCCTTTTCTTCTTCGCGCACGGTTTCCAGGTGCGCCGAGAGCTCGCGCAACTGCTCGGCCAGCACCTGCAAACGCGCTTCACTTTCCTGCAGCGCGGCGAGGGATCGGCGCCGTTCGGTTACATCGGTGATAAACACCACCAGGTACTCGGCGTCGCGAAAGCGCAGGAAGCTCAGCGACACATCGGCAGGGAGGTTGCTGCCATCGGCGCGCACGCAATTGCTTTCATAGTTCTGCGGCCCTTCCTCGCTGGAGCGCGCGGTTTTCCAAAGATTGAGCCAGCGATCCATGTTCAGCCCCGGCTCGAAATCAATCAGCGGCCGGTCCACCACTCCACCGGGTGCATAACCCAGCATGGCCTCGGCGGCCTGATTGGCGTAGCGCACATGGCTGTCCCAATTGACCCAGAGAATGCCGACGGTGCTCTGATCAATGGAGAACTGCGCCAGCCGCAATGCCTCCTCGCCTGCCAGGCGCCTGGCGATGTCATCCCGCGCGGCAAGGAGTTGTCTCTCCAGTTGCTGCTGTTGTTTGCGCTGCCAGTAAACAATCGCCGCGCTGGCAAGGAGCAGGACCAGCAGCAGCAGCGCGATGTTCTTCCACAGCCCCGGCGACTCACTGATCTGCGGATATTTGGGCTGCAGCCACTGCGTATGCAACTGTTCGAGATCCCGGGCCGGAATGGCGGTTAATGCCTGGCTGATAATCTCGGCGAGCTGCGGCGTGTCCCGTCGGGAAGCCACGCGCAGCAACTGCGGGAAGCCGATGTCCCCGACTACGGCGAGCCCGGCAAACTCGGCCTCGCGGGACAAACGGCTGAGCTGCGCCTCATCGATGACGGCGTATCGCGCTTGTTGACTGAGCAACAGCTGCAAAGCCTGACGTTCCAGCGGCACGCCTTGCAGATTGAGGTGAGTGTAATTGCTGCGCAGGTAGTCAGCCGTGGTGCTGGGCATGCGCACTGCAACGCGCACCTGACTGTCGAGCTTTTCCAGATCCACCGCGCCGGCGCCGTCACGTTCGCCGACGATCAGTTGCGGCACGCGCATGTACGGATCGGAATACAGCCACAAACGCAAGCCGGCGGGCGTCTGGGTCAGGCCCGGCGCGAAGTCGATCTGGCCGTCGGCAAGGGCTTTTTCGAGTTCGGCCTGATCGGCATAACTGCGCCACAGCAGCTCCACCTGAAGGGTCTTTGCCATGAGATTGATGAGGTCGACGTTCGCGCCGGACAACTGCTGCGCCCGACGATCGAGCTGGGCGTAAGGCGTTTGAAGGACGAGCCCGACGCGCAACTGCCCGCGCTGGGTCAGCCAGTCCCGCTGCTCGCGGCTCAAGGGGTCGGCCTGCGTGGGCGAGGCGGAGGCATAGTGCGACATCGGCAACACGATCAGCATCAGGCCGATCAAGACCGCGCGGCTGTCGCCGATAACCCGAAGGCACAGCGCACGGATTCTCAAACTGTCGTCTCCATTTCCCGGAATCCCATGCCGATCATGCTCTGTGCCTGTCGCTCGCTGAGGCGCGGCGATTGCCTGGCCTGACAAACAGCCGTCAACCCATTAGTCTGCCGGAATTGTTTCCGGCCTTTGGAATATTCGATGTCCTACACCCTTCGCGCACTATTTCCTGCGCTGTGCCTGACGCTGATACTACCTTGCTCGCCGCTCGTCATGGCCGCGGACCCGGCGGCGGATAAAGACGCAAAGCCGGCTGAAGCGCCGGTCGAGCGGGCCGCACTGCCGTCGCGCACTGAAGAAGACACGCTGGCGCTGGAACGTCAGGTGCCGCAAGCGGAGCAACAGCAGTTGCAGGCGGGCGACGAGACGTTTCTGGCGTTGTGGAAACCGGCGAACGTCGACGCGCCCAAAGGCGCGGTGATCATCGTTCCGGGCGCCGATGAGTCAGCAGATTGGCCGACTGCGGTAGCGCCGCTGCGTCGCAAGTTGCCGGACGTCGGGTGGTCCAGCCTCAGCCTGAGCATGCCGGACGCCCACAATGACGGTGTTTTTGCCCGCGCGGTGGATGCCCCGGCCGCCGCGAGTGCTGGCGACAAAGCCAAGGACGCAGCAGTGAAAGCGCCTGATCCTGCGGCCACCGCTGAAGCCGAAGCTGCGGCCGCCGCCGAACAGGCCGCAGCCCAGGCTGAGATGGCCAAGGCCAGCGCCGAAAAAATCTTCGCCCGGATCGACAGCGCCGTGGCGTTCGCCCAGCAGAACAAGGCCCGCAGCATCGTCCTCCTCGGCCACGGCAGCGGCGCTTATTGGGCGGCGCGTTACATGAGCGAGCGGCCCTCGCCGGCCGTTCAACGCCTGGTAATGGTTACGGCCGTGGATACCGGCAAGGAAACGCCGTCGCTGATGGAGCTGCTGCCCACGCTGAAAGTCCCGACGGCAGACTTCGTCAACAAAGATCGCTCGGTACCACGTCAGCAGGCACAAGACCGCCTGGACGCCAGCAAACGAAGCAAAAACGCGCGATTTACTCAGGTGGCGTTGAGCGCGATTCCGGGTAATTCGGCGATGGAGCAGGATCAACTGTTTCGTCGCGTACGGGGTTGGCTGGAAGGGGACGCAGCGAAGTAGCCGATACCGCCTAAGACGCTGCCCGTCCTCCGGGCAGCATCCAAACCCAAAGCGTCAGCGAAACCCTCGCCGATCGCGAATCACACCATAGGCGTGGTGCAGCTCGCGGGTTTTCTCGGTGGCGGCACGAACCTGTATCTGATTGGCGCCACTGCCGGCGATTTTGTCCGGGTGGTGCCGACTCAGCAATCGACGGTAGGCGCGCTTGATCTGCGCAGGTTCCGCATCCGCTTTCACGCCCAGCAAACGCAGCGCGTCCTGATACTCGCCGCCACTGCTGGCGGGAGCGCCCCGCGAACGCTGCTCGTCTTCCGTCGATGACAACCCTTCGACTTTGCCCGCAGGCCAGCCCAGCCATTTGCCCCACAGCACAATCAATTCGCGCTCGGTGCGCGACGCTCTGCCATCCGCCCACGCCATGCGCCAACACGCACGCAACACACCTTCTGCCGCATGGGGTTGGTTTTTCAGGCGCGTAAGGTGGACGCGCAAATTATCGCGCCCGTCCTTGCCCCGATTGAACGCCTGAATCGCCCGCCGTTGCGCCGACTCGCTGAGGTCCAGTCGGCGCATTTCAACGCGCGCCTGCTGGATATGCCCGTCGACCACCCGACCCTCGCTCTTCGCCAGACGGCCCAGCAGCATGAAGATAAGCTCGTCATCGCGCGGCACGGTGCGGCCATTGGCACGCTCGCGCATCTCGGCCCAGCTGCGGAAATGCAGCCGCCGATCAAGCGCCTGTCCCAGAAGCGCGCCGAGCATGGCACCTGGAATGCTGGCAATCAGATACCCGACGCCACCGCCGACTACCGTGAATGGCCACAACATCTAAGGCTTCACCGCAAGCATCTGCTCGACTTCTGCCAGGCGCTCATGGGTACCGACATCCACCCAGCGACCGGCAAAACGTTCGCCGGTCACCAGGCCTTTCGCCATGGCGTCACGTAATAGTGGGGCCAGCTTGAACGCGCCCCCGGTGCAGCCCGCGAAGAGTTGCGGGTGCAGCACCGCGATACCGCTGTAGGTCAGGCGCGGCTGAGCCGCGTCGTCATGCACCTGCCCGTCAACCAGCGCGAAATCGCCGCCGGGGTGATGCAGCGGATTGTCGACCAGCACCAGATGGGCAAGCCCCTTGAGCGGTTTCATCAATGAGCTGAAATCGAAGTCGACCCAAATATCACCGTTGACGACCAGAAAGGGCTCGTCTCCCAGCAGCGGTAGCGCACGAAAGATTCCGCCGCCCGTCTCCAGCGGCTCGCCCTCAGGGGAGTAGCGGATGTTCAGACCCCACGGGCGACCGTCGCCCAGATGATCCTCGATCTGCTGACCCAACCACGCATGGTTGATCACAACGTCTTCAACGCCAGCCGATTTGATCGCGCGCAGGTGATATTCAATCAATGGAACGCCGCCGGCACGCACCAGCGGTTTGGGCGTGTGCAGGGTCAGCGGGCGCAGGCGCTCGCCTTTGCCCGCCGCCAGAATCATCGCTTTCATGCGGCCCTCATCAAGACAATCTTCAAGTGCAGTCCCTCTTCAAGTGCAGTCCATTCCATTACACAACAGATGCCGGTTTTGCCTGTGTCAGTTTTGTATGGCCAAGGCTGGTCAACAGATTACTCAACTCAACCAGCTCCGGGCGTCGCGCCAGCACTGCTTCTATATAGGAGAAGAAGCGCGGTACGTCGGCGAGGTAGCGTGGCTTGCCGTCACGATGGCAGATGCGGGCGAAAATACCGATCACCTTCAAATGCCGCTGCACGCCCATCAAATCACTGGCGCGACGGAATTCTTCGAACTCGTCCTGAACCGGGATGCCCGCCGCAGCGGCCTTGTTCCAATACAGCTCGAGCCAGCCCGCGACGCGCTCCTCCGGCCAGCTCAGGAACGCATCCTTGAACAGGCACGTAATGTCGTAGGTGACCGGGCCATATACAGCGTCCTGAAAATCCAGCACGCCAGGGTTCGGTTCGCTGAGCATCAGATTGCGCGGCATGTAATCGCGGTGCACCAGCACCTTCGGCTGGGCCAGCGCGCTCTCGATCAGCAGATCGCTGACCGTCTGCCAACTGGCCTGCTGCGCCTGATCGAACTCCACGCCCAGATGACGCTTCACGTACCACTCGGGAAACAGCTCCAGCTCGCGGCGCAGCAGCGCCACGTCGTAACTGGGCAACGGTGCGTCCATCGGCAGTTGCTGGTAGGCGAGCAAGGCGTCGATTGCGTCACTGAACAGCTGATCGGCGTTACGCTCGTCGATGACATCCAGATAGGTCTGACGACCCAGGTCATTCAACAAAAGGAAGCCCTGATTCAGGTCTTCGGCATAAATTTTCGGAACATTAATGCCCGACCCGCTCAATAAATGAGCGATATCCACGAAGGGTTTGCAGTTTTCCTGTGGGGGCGGCGCGTCCATGACAATAAAAGTGCGACCCTCCCCCTCCCAGCGGAAGTAGCGCCGAAAACTGGCATCGCTGCTGGCGGCAGTCAACGTGGCCGGGGGTATCGGGCCCCAGCCCTGGGCCTCAAATAAACGTGGGAGCTGCTCATCGAGCCAAACTTTCAGGTGTTGAAGGCGTACATCTTGATCTGGCATTGCAAGGGTCTCCGACGGCGCTAGCCGTCAAGCGGGTCATGCTTTATTATCCGACATCTTTTTCAGCCCATCGAGAGGCGTGCGGCCCCCCCGCGGGCAGATGGCGCGCAGGAAGCCCGGACTAATAAGATGGCATTGAAATCCCCCGCGTTTCGTAAAAAATTTCCGTTGCTCGTAACCGGCAGTCTGCTGGCGATGCAACCCCTGGCCGTCCCGTACGTGGTAGCCGCCGAACAGTATGACTGCTCGGTGTCTGCAACAGGTGCATGGGATTGCTCCCCGAAAACCAACGCAGCCCAGTTGCCTCCGCGCCCCGTGCACGACGCCAACAGTGTTTCGTCCAACAGCAGCACGGCAGATGGCGCTCAGACGACCACCACCTCCGATGGCGAAGTCGTGCCCAAAACGATGCTGGTCACCGAGGCCAAGGGCCGTGGCCTGAAGTCGCGAAGCGCTGACTACAGCCACCTGGACTGGGTTCCGCGCGAGAAGCTGACCGCAGCCCAACTGGCTGAGACCGGTCCGTACTGCTCGGGCGCCTACATCGAACCGATCCGTCCGGGCATGGACGACAAGACGCCGAAGAGCGACGCACCGACTTTCATCGGCGCCAAGGCTTCGCGTTATCAGCAGGAAGAACAGGTTGCGACTCTGGCCGGCGACGTCGTCCTGCGCCAGGGCAGCATGCAGGTCGAGGCCGACGAAGCCAGCCTGCATCAGGCCGAGAACCGTGGCGAGCTGAACGGCGATGTCCGTTTGCGCGACAACGGCGCCCTGATCGTCGGCGACCACGCTGAAGTCCAGCTCGATACCGGCGAAGCCAAAGTCGACAACGCCGAGTACGTGCTGCACAAAAACAACGTTCGCGGTAACGCGCTGTATGCGCGTCGCGCGGAGAACGCGATCATCCGTTTGAAGGACGGCACGTACACCACGTGCGAACCGAACAGCAACGCGTGGACCGTGAAGGGCAACAACATCACCCTGAACCCGGCCACCGGTTTCGGTACTGCCACCAACGCCACTCTGCGCGTTCATGACATTCCGATCCTGTACACGCCGTACATCTACTTCCCGATCGACGACCGTCGCCAGTCCGGTTTCCTGCCACCGACCATCGGCACGAATACCGACACGGGCTTCTCGTTGCTCACCCCGTACTACTTCAACCTGGCGCCTAACTACGACGCCACGTTGTACCCGACCTACATGGCCAAGCGTGGCATGTTGCTGGAAGGCGAGTTCCGTTACCTGACCAAGACCAGCGAAGGTCAGTTCGGTGCGGCTTACCTGAACGACGACAACGACGATCGCAAGCTGCAGTCGGACTACAAAGACACCCGCTGGTTGATCAACTGGCAGGATCGAAGTGGCTTGGATTCGCGTCTGACCAGCAAGATCGACTACACCAAGGTCAGTGATCCTTACTACTTTAAGGATCTGAAAAGCGGTCAGGAAGGCGTTACGAATCACGACTTCCTGAATCAGCAAGGTGCGCTCTACTACCGTGGCGACAGCTACACCGCCACGCTGAATGCCCAGCAGTATCAGCTGACCACCATTACACAAATCACGCCTTATGCCCGCCTGCCTCAGCTAACGCTGAACGGTACGCTGCCGTATCGTCCCGAAGGCTTCAAGTTCGATTACGAGACCGAGCTGGTTCGCTTTGATCGTGATCTGCGTAATGGCCAGTACAGCGACGAAGACGGCATCCTCAGCAATCGCCTCGACACAAACGTTTCCGGGCTGGCGCGTGCAAACGGCGATCGTCTGAACCTGGCGCCTTCGATCAGCCTGCCGCTGACCGCGAGCTACGGTTTTGTAACGCCTAAGCTTAAATACGTTTACACCCAGTACGATCTGGACCTGGACGCGCAGGGCAAACGTACGTTGCTGGCCGATGAAACATACCGCAGTAGCGAGAACCGCAGCGTTCCGATCTTCAGCGTCGACAGCGGCTTGTACTTTGATCGCAACACCAACTGGTTCGGTAAAAACTACCGCCAGACTCTGGAACCTCGTGCGTACTACCTCTACGTTCCAGAGAAAGATCAGACCGACATTCCGGTTTTCGACTCGGGTGAAACCACGTTCAACTACGCCTCGCTGTTCCGCGACAACCGCTTCGTCGGCTCCGACCGTATCGGTGACGAGAACAAGCTGTCGCTGGGCGTAACCAACCGCTGGATCGAAGACAACGGCTTCGAGCGTCAGCGCGTGAGCATTGGTCAGGCGGTGTACTTTGCCGATCGCAAGGTCCAGCTGCCAGGCATCAGCTACGAAGACCGCAAAGACGCCCAGTCCGACGTGTCGCCGTACGCACTTGAATACGAATACCGTTTCAACCGCGACTGGCGCTTGAACTCCGATTTCAACTGGGATCCAGACAGCCGCACCACCCGTTCGGGCAGCGCGATGTTCCATTACCAGCCTGAAGACGAGCCGGGCAAGATCATCAACGCCGGCTATCGCTATCGTAACGATCAGGTCCGTTACGACCAGACAACTGGTCGCTGGACAGTCGGCGGCGGCGACGCGGTACTTCCGGACGGCTCAGTCATCAAGGATTACTACAAAATCCAGCAGCATGACTTCTCTGTTATCTGGCCGGTTGCGCCGCAATGGAGTGCAATCGCGCGCTGGCAGTTCGATTACAACCGCGACCGTACCCTCGAAGCCTTTGGTGGTTTTGAATATGACAACTGCTGCTGGAAGTTGCGTCTGATCAACCGTTACTGGGTCGATTACGACGAAACGACCCAAGAGGTTGCGCAAAACGAAAAAGGCGACCGCGGCGTCTTCCTACAAATCGTGTTGAAGGGACTTGGCGGCGTTGTTGGCCAAAAAGTTGAAAGCTTCCTCGACAAAGGCATCCAAGGTTATCGTGAACGTGAAGACCAAGCTTTCTGATTGTCTGCGCCCGCTGATGCTGGGCGCGCTGCTTATCGGTACTGTTGCGCACGCTGAAGTGCGCACCATCGACAAGGTAGTTGCCATCGTCGACAACGACGTGGTCATGCAAAGCCAGCTCGACCAGCGCACCCGTGAGGTTCAGCAAACCATCGCCAAGCGCGGGCAAGGCGTTCCGCCGGCCAGCGCACTGGAGCCTCAGGTTCTGGATCGTCTGATCCTGGAAAACCTGCAGATTCAGATCGGCGAACGCTCCGGCATTCGCATCAGCGATGAAGAGCTGAACCAGGCGGTTGCCACTATTGCTCAGCGCAACAACATGAGTGTTGATCAGTTCAAGGCTGCACTGACCCACGACGGGCTGTCCTACACCAGCGCACGTGAGCAGATCCGCCGGGAAATGATCATCAGCCGCGTGCGTCAGCGCCGGGTTGCCGAGCGCATTCAGGTCTCGGAGCAGGAAGTGAAAAACTTCCTCGCTTCCGACATGGGCAAAGCTCAGTTTTCCGAAGAATTCCACCTGGCCAACATTTTGATCCCGACGCCGGACAGTGCATCGTCGGATCAGATCCAGGCCGCTGCAGCCAAAGCCAAGGACCTTTACGGCAAGCTGCAACAGGGTGCGAACTTCGAGCAGATGGCGATTGCGTCATCGGCCAGCGAAAGCGCACTGGACGGTGGCGACATGGGCTGGCGTAAGGCCGCTCAGCTGCCGCCTCCGTTCGGCGACATGCTTTCATCGATGCGTCCGGGAGAGGTCACTCCTCCGGCACGCACGCCGGGCGGCTTCATCATCCTGAAACTGCTGGAGAAACGCGGCGGCGAGACTCAGACCCAGATGCGCGACGAGGTTCACGTTCGTCACATCCTGATCAAGCCAAGCGAAATCCGCAGCCCGGCTGAAACCAAGCTGCTTGCGCAACGGATCTATGACCGCATCCAGAATGGCGAAGACTTCGGCGAACTGGCGAAGAGCTTTTCCGAAGACCCGGGTTCAGCGCTGAATGGCGGCGACATGAACTGGGTGGACCCGCGCTCGCTGGTTCCGGAGTTCCGCGACGTCATGAACGAGACGCCTCAGGGCGTTGTGTCCAAGCCGTTCGAGACTCAATTCGGCTGGCACGTTCTGGAAGTCCTCGGCCGTCGCTCGACTGACAGCACCAGTCAGGCCCGTGAGCAACAGGCGATGACCGTGCTGCGTAACCGCAAGTACGACGAAGAACTGCAAACCTGGCTGCGTCAGATCCGTGATGAAGCCTACGTCGAGATCAAGCTCCCCGGAGCTGATCAGGCGGCCAAGTGAAACCCCAGCGTTTCGCCCTGACACCCGGCGAGCCGGCCGGCATTGGTCCTGACCTTTGCCTGCTGCTCGCCGCGCAGTCCCAGCCCCACCCCCTGATTGCCATTACCAGCTGCGACCTGCTCACCGAGCGGGCCGCCCAGTTGGGCGTGGCTGTCAGTCTGATTCCGGTCACCCCCGCCGCCTGGCCCGATTCGCCCGCCCCCGCTGGCAGTCTGTATGTGTGGGACACTCCGGTTCAGGCGCCAGTGATTGCCGGCCAGCTCGACAAAGCCAACGGCAGTTTCGTGCTCGACACCCTGACCCGCGCCGGCCAGGGCTGCCTGGACGGCCACTTCGCCGGCATGATCACAGCGCCGGTGCATAAGGGCGTGATCAACGACAGCGGCATCGCGTTCTCCGGCCACACTGAATTCCTTGCCGAGCTGACCCACACCGAACAAGTGGTGATGATGCTGGCAACCGGTGATCTACGCGTAGCGCTGGTGACCACTCACCTGCCCCTGCGTGACGTTGCCGACGCAATAACCGTTGAACGGCTGGAGCGCGTGACGCGCATCCTGCACGCGGATCTGGTCAACAAGTTCGGCATCGCCCGCCCGCGAATTCTGGTCTGCGGCCTGAACCCGCACGCTGGTGAGAGCGGCCACCTGGGCCGCGAAGAAATCGACATCATCGAACCTACTCTGGCGCGTCTGCGCAGCGAGGGCCTGGATTTGCATGGCCCGCTGCCTGCCGACACGCTCTTCACCCCCAAATATCTGGAGCACTGCGACGCAGTGCTGGCGATGTACCACGACCAGGGCCTGCCCGTGCTGAAGTACAAAGGCTTCGGCGCCGCGGTCAACATCACGCTGGGCCTGCCGATCATTCGCACCTCCGTTGATCACGGCACCGCGCTGGATCTGGCGGGCACCGGCAAGATCGACACCGGCAGCCTCAGGGTCGCTCTGGAAACCGCCTATCAGATGGCCGAGACCCATTCATGAACGAGCAATTCCAACACAAGGCGCGCAAGCGTTTTGGCCAGAACTTCCTGCATGACGCTGGCGTGATCGACAAAATCCTGCGCTCCATTCGCGCCAAGGCCGAAGACCGCATGCTGGAAATCGGCCCGGGGCAAGGCGCTCTGACCGCAGGCCTGCTGAGCAGCGGCGCACAACTGGACGTCGTCGAGCTCGACAAAGACCTCGTGCCGATCCTCATGCATCAGTTCGGCAGCAAACCGAACTTCAGCCTGCATCAGGGTGACGCGCTGAAGTTCGACTTCACCAGCCTGAATGCTGCACCCAATAGCCTGCGTGTCGTCGGTAACCTGCCGTACAACATCTCGACGCCGCTGATTTTCCATCTGCTGCAGAACGCCCACCTGATCCGCGACATGCACTTCATGCTGCAGAAAGAAGTGGTCGAGCGACTGGCAGCAGGTCCGGGTGGCGGCGATTGGGGTCGCCTGTCGATCATGGTTCAGTACCACTGCCGCGTGGAGCATCTGTTCAACGTTGGCCCCGGCGCGTTTAATCCGCCGCCGAAAGTGGATTCCGCCATCGTTCGCCTGGTGCCCCACGACACCCTGCCGCACCCGGCAAAAGATCACCGCGTGCTTGAGCGCGTCGTCCGTGAAGCGTTCAACCAGCGCCGCAAGACACTGCGCAATACATTGAAAGCCCTGCTGACCAGCGAAGAAATCACCGAAGCCGGTGTCGATGGCAGCCTGCGTCCGGAGCAGCTGGACCTCGCGGCGTTTGTACGCCTGGCCGACAAGCTCACCGAAAAGCCTGTCGTCGCCTGACCTTCTCGGGACATGTCCGGTCAAAGCCTCAGTGCTTGCTTATCCGTGACATGTCCTAGACTGACTTTCAACCTGGCCACTTTCGGCTTTCCCCGCTTTCGCTTTTAAGGCCTCTTGCATGTCTGATTCTCGTTACCAGGTCGACGTCAGCGTCGAGACCCGTTTCCTAGCAGAACAATCGCAGCCTGAGCACAATCGCTTCGCCTTCGCCTACACCATCACCGTACACAACAACGGCGAACTGCCCGCAAAGTTGCTGTCACGCCATTGGGTGATCACCGACGGCGACGGTCAGGTTGAAGAGGTTCGCGGCGACGGCGTCGTAGGCCAGCAGCCGCTGATCCAGCCCGGACAAAGCCACACCTACACGAGCGGTACCGTGATGACCACCAAGGTGGGCAACATGCAAGGTACTTATCAAATGCTCGGAGAAGACGGCAAGCGCTTCGACGCCGTCATCGCCCCGTTCCGTCTGGCCGTCCCGGGGGCGCTTCACTGATGGCGGTCTACGCAGTCGGTGACCTGCAAGGCTGCCTTGAACCGTTGAAGTGCCTGCTCGAGCGCGTTGCATTCGAGCCCGGCAAGGACACGCTCTGGCTGGTCGGCGACCTCGTCAACCGAGGACCGCAATCACTGGAAACCCTGCGTTATCTCTACGCCATGCGCGATTCGATCGTCTGCGTGCTGGGCAATCATGACCTGCACCTGCTGGCGGCCGGCCGCAATATCGAGCGCCTGAAGAAAGGCGACACGCTGCGGGAGATTCTGGAAGCCCCGGACGCCGTCGAGCTGCTCGACTGGCTGCGCCAGCAGAAGCTGATGCATTACGATGCCGAGCGCGACATCGCACTGGTGCATGCCGGGATCCCGCCGCAATGGACGCTGAAAAAGGCGCTGCGCTGCGCCGAAGAAGTGGAACAGGCGTTGCGCGATGACAATCGGTTCGAACCCTTTCTCGACGGCATGTACGGCAACGAGCCTGCGAAGTGGGACAAGGATCTGCAGGGCGTCACCCGACTGCGCGTCATCACCAATTACTTCACGCGCATGCGTTTTTGCACCAGCGACGGCAAGCTCGATCTCAAGAGCAAGGAAGGCCTCGACAGCGCGCCGGCCGGTTACGCGCCATGGTTCAAGCACAAAGAGCGCAAGACCAAAGGTGTGAGTATCATTTTCGGCCACTGGGCCGCGCTTGAAGGCCGATGTGACGAACCCGGTGTGTATGCGCTGGACACGGGCTGTGTCTGGGGTGGCGCAATGACGATGCTCAATGTCGACACCCGCGCGCTGATCCGCTGCGAATGCGACGAGCGTGGCAACGTAAAGGCGCCCGCCCCTGTGGCATCCCCCGTCATCCCGCCGATTCCACTGCAGCAGTAAATTCTCCCTACGTTCTCGACCGTTCGAGGACCCGACGGCCCAGGAGCCCGAGCCATGACTGACTTCAAACGCATCTCACCCGAACAAGTCCACGCCCTGCGCGAACAAGGCGCTGTGCTGGTGGACGTACGTGACGCGCAGACCTATGCGACCCAGCACATTCCAGATTCCCATCACCTCGACAACCATTCCATCGCCGACTTCATTCGCCAGGCCGATCTGGATAAACCGCTGGTCGTCCTCTGCTATCACGGCAACTCAAGCCAGAGTGCAGCAGCCTATCTTGTAGGTCAGGGCTTCTCCGAGGTCTACAGCATGGATGGCGGTTTCGAGTTGTGGAAAAGCAAATTTCCTGAAGAAACCGCGCAAGGCTGATCGAAAAATATTTTTGCTGACCGCTATCCCGCGTCCTACGCGGGCTCGCGCCCTCATCTGACGAACGGGTATGCCCTCTTCATCCCCATTGCTTCTTTCTGTGCCCGAATCCGAACTACTCTTAGCCTCAGGCCATCCGAATCAGGGGAGAGCCGGTACACCGGCGCGTGGGTCATCGGTAGCTACTTTTATGGTGTTTGGGGGGTAATGGCAGCCGCGTGATCGGCTTCCATCCAGCATCGACTGACGATCCGCCGCCGGCTCCACGTATCGAGCGAGGTGACGTCATGAGTATTTTTAGCCACTTCCAACAACGCTTTGAATCGACACGGCAGGAAGAGCTCTCGCTACAGGAGTATCTGGAGCTCTGCAAAACCGACCGCAGCGCATACGCTTCCGCCGCAGAACGTTTGCTGATGGCCATCGGTGAGCCTGAGTTGTTCGACACTTCGACCAATTCCAGGCTGTCCAGAATCTTCTCCAACAAGGTCATTCGGCGCTATCCGGCGTTCGAGGATTTCCACGGCATGGAGGACTGCATCGAGCAAATCGTCTCGTACTTCCGCCACGCCGCGCAGGGCCTGGAAGAGAAGAAACAGATCCTTTACCTGCTCGGCCCGGTAGGTGGCGGCAAGTCGTCCCTGGCTGAAAAACTAAAAACGCTGGTCGAAAAAGTACCCTTCTACGCCATCAAAGGGTCGCCGGTTTTCGAATCTCCTTTGGGCCTCTTCAAACCCACCGAAGACGGGACGATCCTCGAAGAGGACTACGGCATCCCGCGCCGGTACCTGAACACAATCATGTCGCCTTGGGCGACCAAACGGCTGGCCGAGTTCGGCGGCGACATCAGTCAATTCAAGGTGGTGAAGCTTTACCCCTCCATTCTTAACCAGATCGCCGTCGCCAAAACCGAGCCCGGGGACGAGAACAACCAGGACATTTCGGCGCTGGTGGGCAAGGTCGATATCCGCAAGCTCGAGGAATACCCACAGAACGACGCCGACGCTTACAGCTATTCGGGCGCGCTGTGCCGGGCCAATCAGGGCCTGATGGAATTCGTGGAAATGTTCAAGGCGCCGATCAAGGTGCTCCACCCGCTGCTGACCGCCACCCAGGAAGGTAACTACAACAGTACCGAAGGCCTGGGCGCGATTCCGTTCACCGGTATTCTGCTGGCCCACTCCAACGAGTCGGAATGGCACAGCTTCCGCAACAACAAGAACAACGAAGCCTTCATCGACCGGATCTACATCGTCAAGGTGCCGTACTGCCTGCGGACCAGTGACGAGATCAAGATTTACGACAAGTTGCTTTTCAACAGCTCACTGGCCAAAGCCCATTGCGCGCCCGACACCCTGAAAATGCTCGCGCAGTTCACCGTCCTGTCGCGGCTTAAAGAGCCGGACAACTCCAACATCTATTCGAAGATGAGGGTCTACGACGGCGAGAACCTCAAGGACACCGACCCCAAAGCCAAGTCGATTCAGGAGTACCGCGACAGCGCCGGTGTCGACGAAGGCATGAACGGCCTCTCAACACGGTTTGCGTTCAAGATCCTGTCGAAGGTCTTCAACTTCGATCCTCACGAAATCGCCGCCAACCCGGTTCACTTGCTGTACGTGCTGGAGCAGCAGATTGAGCAGGAGCAGTTCCAGGCTGAAACCCGCGAGCGGTATCTGCGCTTCATCAAGGAATATCTGGCGCCGCGGTACATCGAGTTCATTGGCAAGGAAATCCAGACTGCGTACCTCGAGTCCTACAGCGAGTACGGTCAGAACATTTTTGACCGCTACGTGCTGTACGCGGACTTCTGGATTCAGGACCAGGAATATCGCGACCCGGAAACCGGCGAGATCCTCAATCGCGTTGCCCTGAACGAAGAACTGGAGAAGATCGAAAAACCGGCGGGGATCAGCAACCCGAAAGACTTCCGCAACGAGATCGTCAACTTCGTGCTGCGTGCCCGCGCCAACAACAACGGCAAGAACCCGACATGGCTGAGCTACGAGAAGCTGCGGGTCGTGATCGAGAAGAAAATGTTCTCGAATACCGAAGATCTGCTGCCAGTCATCAGCTTCAACGCCAAGGCAAGCAAAGAGGATCAGCAGAAGCACAACGACTTCGTCACACGAATGGTCGAGCGGGGCTACACCGATAAACAGGTAAGGCTTCTTTCCGAATGGTACCTACGGGTCCGGAAATCGCAGTAAGGCAGCTGCAAGCGTCAAGCTACGAGCTGCAAGGACAAGCACATCAAATCTGATTTCCGGATGACTGCTTCTACTTGCAGCTTGGGGCTCACAACTTGAAGCTCCCCGGAGGGGCCTATGAGCTATGTGATCGACCGACGTCTCAATGGCAAGAACAAGAGCACGGTGAATCGGCAGCGCTTTCTTCGCCGTTATCGTGACCACATCAAGAAGGCAGTTGAAGAAGCCGTCAGCCGGCGCTCCATTACCGACATGGAACACGGCGAACAGATCAGTATTCCGGGGCGGGATATCGACGAGCCGGTGTTGCACCATGGTCGCGGCGGCAAACAAACGGTTGTTCATCCGGGCAACAAAGAGTTCACCACCGGTGAGCACATCGCACGTCCTCAGGGTGGTGGCGGTGGCAAAGGGCCTGGCAAGGCGGGCAATTCCGGCGAAGGCATGGATGAGTTCGTGTTCCAGATCACTCAGGAAGAATTTCTCGAATTCATGTTCGAGGACCTGGAGCTGCCCAATCTGGTCAAGCGCAACCTGAGCGGCACTGACACCTTCAAGACCGTTCGCGCGGGCATCAGTAACGAAGGCAACCCTTCACGGATCAACATCATCCGCACATTGCGCTCGGCACATGCGCGGCGTATCGCGCTGTCTGGCAGCAGCCGGGCCAAACTCCGCCAGGTTCAGGCTGAACTTGAACGGCTGAGGATCGAGGAGCCCGACAACTTCGGTGACATTCAGGAACTGGAAATCGAGGCGGCGAAGCTTCAAGCGCGCATTCGTCGCGTCCCGTATCTGGACACCTTTGACCTCAAATACAACCTGCTTGTCAAACAGCCGAACCCCAGCTCCAAAGCCGTGATGTTCTGTCTGATGGATGTTTCCGGCTCGATGACCCAGGCGACCAAGGACATTGCAAAGCGCTTCTTCATCCTGCTGTACCTGTTCCTCAAGCGTAACTACGACAAGATCGAGGTCGTCTTCATCCGCCACCACACCAGTGCGCGGGAAGTCGACGAAGAGGAGTTTTTCTATTCACGGGAAACCGGCGGCACCATCGTCTCCAGCGCATTGAAGCTGATGCAGGAAATCATGGCCGAGCGCTACCCAACCAACGAATGGAATATCTACGCAGCCCAAGCCTCGGATGGCGACAACTGGAACGATGACTCACCCATTTGCCGCGACATCCTGATCAAACAGATCATGCCGTTCGTGCAGTACTACACCTACGTCGAAATCACCCCGCGCGAACATCAGGCGCTGTGGTTCGAATACGAGCGCATCGGCGAAGCCTTCGCCAACACGTTCGCCCAGCAGCAGCTGGTCTCTGCCGGTGATATCTATCCGGTGTTCCGTGAACTCTTCCAGCGCAGGTTAGTGACATGACCGCTAGAGAGCAGAAGCGCCAACCCCTCTCCACGGGTTCAGAGTGGACGTTCGAACTGATCCAGGCGTACGACCGGGAGATCAGCCGCATCGCCGAACGTTATGCGCTGGACACTTACCCCAACCAGATCGAGGTGATCACCGCCGAGCAGATGATGGACGCCTATGCGTCCGTCGGCATGCCGTTGGGTTATCACCATTGGTCCTACGGCAAGCACTTCCTTAGTACCGAAAAATCCTACTCGCGCGGGCAGATGGGTCTGGCCTACGAGATCGTCATTAACTCCGACCCGTGCATCGCCTATCTGATGGAAGAGAACACCATCTGCATGCAGGCGCTGGTTGTGGCCCATGCCTGCTACGGGCACAACAGCTTCTTCAAGGGCAACTACCTGTTCCGTACCTGGACCGACGCCAGTTCGATCATCGATTACCTCGTGTTCGCCAAGCAGTACATCATGCAGTGCGAAGAGCGTCACGGGATCGATGCGGTCGAGGATCTGCTGGATTCCTGCCACGCGCTGATGAATTACGGCGTCGATCGCTACAAGCGGCCCTACCCGATTTCGGCGGAAGAAGAACGCCGCCGCATGAAGGACCGGGAGGAGCATCTGCAGAAGCAGATCAACGACCTGTGGCGCACGATTCCGAAAAGCGCGAGCAAGAATGACAAGGAGGATTTCTCACGCTTCCCCGCCGAGCCTCAGGAAAACATCCTCTACTTCATCGAAAAGCACGCACCGTTACTGGAGCCGTGGCAGCGTGAAGTCGTGCGCATCGTGCGCAAGATCGCCCAATATTTTTACCCGCAGCGTCAGACTCAGGTGATGAACGAGGGCTGGGCCACGTTCTGGCATTACACGCTTATGAATGATCTGTACGACGAGGGGCTGGTGACTGACGGCTTCATGCTGGAATTCCTGACCTCTCACACCAGCGTTGTCTACCAGCCGGGGTTCGACAGTCCCTACTACAGCGGTATCAATCCCTACACGCTGGGATTTGCGATGTATCAGGACATCCGGCGGATGTGCGAGCACCCGACTGAGGAAGACCGTCAATGGTTTCCTGATCTGGCCGGCACCGACTGGCTGACGGCGGTGAAGTTTGCGATGAGCAGTTTCAAGGACGAGAGCTTTATCCTGCAGTACCTGTCGCCCAAGGTGATTCGTGACCTGAAGTTGTTCAGCATCCTCGACGATGATCAGAAAGACGATCTCCTCGTGCCTGCCATTCACGATGAAACCGGCTACAAGGTCATTCGTGAAACCCTCGCCGCGCAATACAACCTCGGCAACCGCGAACCCAACGTGCAGATCTACAGCATTGACCGCCGCGGCGATCGCTCGCTGACCCTGCGTCATCAGCAGCACGACCGCAAACCCCTCGGTGACTCCACGGACGAAGTGCTCAAGCACCTGCATCGGCTGTGGGGTTTTGATATCCATCTGGAAACGCTGCAAGGCGACCAGGTGATGAAAGTCCACCATGTGCCGCCGAGAAGCGAACACGCTGACAGTGACTATCCCCGGCTGGACCTGGCGGTCGTCCACTTATAAACCCTGAGTGTTTCCAGCCTCCGCGATCGCGACTTAAGGTTTATCCTGTCGCCCTCACGGAGGCTTTTTTATGCAGATTTATAAAGTTGGCGGCGCAGTACGCGATCGCCTGCTTGGCAAACCGGTCACTGATATCGACTGGGTAGTAGTGGGTGCGTCGACCGAAGAGATGCTGGTCAAGGGCTACCGCCCGGTGGGAACGGATTTCCCGGTCTTCCTGCATCCGCTGACCGGTGAGGAATACGCGCTGGCCCGCACCGAGCGCAAGACCGGCAAAGGCTACGGCGGCTTTGTTTTTCACGCCCATCCGGACGTCACGCTGGAGCAAGATCTGATCCGCCGCGACCTGACCATCAATGCTATAGCCGAAGACAAAAACGGCCAACTCACTGATCCTTATCACGGCCAGCAGGACCTGGAAGCCCGAGTATTGCGTCACGTTTCCCCCGCGTTCGCCGAAGATCCACTGCGTGTCCTGCGCGTGGCTCGCTTCGCCGCGCGCTATGCCCCTGATGGTTTTACTATCGCCCCGGAAACCCTCGATCTCATGCGTCAGCTGAGCAGCTCAGGTGAACTGGAAGCACTGACACCGGAACGCAGCTGGAAGGAAATTTCCCGCGCGCTGATGGAAAAAGAGCCCCAGGTGTTCATTGAGGTCCTGCGTGAATGCGGCGCCCTGAAAGTGCTGATGCCAGAAGTCGACGCGCTGTTTGGCGTGCCTCAGCCGGAAGCCCATCACCCTGAAATCGACACCGGTGTGCACGTCCTCAGCGTACTGCATCAGTCTGCCGTGCACCGGCAGCCGCTAAGCGTGCGTTGGGCGTGCCTGCTGCATGACTTGGGTAAGGGACTCACGCCGCAAGAGGAATGGCCCCGCCACATCGCCCATGAGCACAAAGGGCTCAAAGCGATCAAGGCAATGAACCAGCGTTTTAAGGTGCCAAGGGACTGTCAGGAACTGGCGCTGCTGGTGGGCGAATACCACACCCACGGCCATCGCGCGCTGGAATTGAAGCCGTCGACATTGCTGGATTTGCTGCAGAGCTTTGACGTGTATCGCCGGCCGCAGCGTTTCGAGGAATTCATCGCCGCCTGCGAAATGGACGCCCGAGGCCGCAAGGGGTTCGAGGAGCGGACGTACCCGCAAGCCGAATATCTGCGCGGCGCTGCCGAGGCGGCCCGGCAAGTGGCGGTACAGCCACTATTGGAGAAAGGTTTTCAGGGCCAGCAACTGGGCGAAGCGCTCAAGCGGGAGCGGCTGGATACGCTGAAGGTGTACAAGGCGTCGTATCAGCTTTAAGCCGCCGAGTTAGCTGCGGCTTAGTGGAGCCACCTGTAGGAGGCCTGTTATACCGCGGCCAGCAGGAGAGCCGGGGTGAGTTGCTCACCGCGCCATTTGAAGGCAACCGGCCAGAGTTTTTGATCGATGTTCGCGTCGGTCCAAAGCCGGGCGAACGACACGCCGGCCTCAGGGTGCAGACGCTGCGGCGCGATCAGCGACAACGGCCACAGCACGAACGCGTTCTTGAGGATTTCGGCGCGGGGCAGAATCAGGCCGTCGAAATTGCCGACCTGTTCGTCATACAGAAGGACGTCAATATCCAGCGGTAGACCCTTGCGATCAGGGGCATAGCGGCCGTTATCGGCTTCGATGAATTTGAGGCGGCGGTCCAGTTCAGTCAGCGGCAGGTCCGTCAGCGCGCTAACCACAAGATTGAAAAATGGCCCGCTCTTGATCCCCACCGGATGACTTTCGAACACCGGCGAGCAGGTCATGTCGGTGAGAAAGCCGGCAAGGGCGTCGAGGCCGGCGCACAGATGGCGCTCCCGCTCGATATTGCTGCCCAGTCCCAGAAAAATCCGTGTCAGCGACATCCGCGCTCGATCTCCACCCCGACGCCCTTCGCCGCTGGCACGGCTCCCGGCTTGGTCAATTTGAGGTGCAGCCAGGGAATGTTGAACTCGCTCATCAGCACTTCGGCCAGTCGCTCGGCAAAGGTCTCGACCAGCTGGAATTGAGAAGCTTCGGCGAATGCCTGAATACGCGCGGACACACTGGCGTAATCGAGCGCCTTGCTCAGGTCATCGCCTGCGGCTGCAGGCCGATTATCCCAGGCAAAACTCAGGTCCAGACGCAGGCACTGGCGAATGCCACGCTCCCAGTCGTAGGCGCCGATGACGGTATCGACCTCCAGACCTTCAATGAAAACTCTGTCCAAGCCTATCTCTCCGCTGCACGACAAGGGCGCGATGCGCCGTTAGAATCAAGGCACCCTCGCCCGGAATGGTTACCATGTTTTGGTTACTGGCGGTCCTCGCCTACCTGCTCGGCTCACTGTCCTTCGCCATCCTGATCAGCCGCATAACCGGTCGCCCGGACCCGCGCGCCAGTGGCTCGGGCAACGCCGGCGCCACCAACATGCTGCGCCTGGCCGGCAAGAAACTCGCGGTGCTGACCCTGATTGGCGACGTCTGCAAAGGCATGATTCCGGTGCTGATTGCCAGAGGGTTGGACCTGGACCCGCGGCTGCAAGCCTGGATCGGACTGTGCGCCGTACTGGGGCATCTGTTCCCGTTGTACTTCCGTTTTCGTGGCGGCAAGGGCGTGGCCACTGCCGCCGGCATGTTGCTGGCGTTGTATCCGCCAGCCGCCCTGCTCGCCATCGGCGCCTGGCTGCTGACGTTCTACCTGACCCGCACCAGTTCACTGGCCTCGTTGATTGCCACGCCGCTGACGCTGCCGCTGCTTGCATGGCAGGAGCCCCACGCCTTGCTGCCGATGAGCGTGTTAACGCTACTCATCGTCTGGCGCCATCGGGGCAATCTACGCGACCTGTTTGCCGGGCGCGAACGGCATTTCTGAAGCGACACACTGTCACGACCCTATCCAGCCGCTTGCACCACCGTGCCATCAAAGACCTGGCAACTGCTCCATCGGCCAGCGCGCTTGAACCGTAATGCTCAGACTTTCCCTCTGCCCTGCCTGCAAACGCTGGCAGCCGGCAAAGGCGATCATCGCGCCGTTGTCGGTGCAGAACTCAGGCCTGGCGTAATAGACATTCCCACCCAGGCCATCGAGCATCTGCTCCAGCGACAGGCGCAACGCCTTGTTCGCGCTCACGCCGCCGGCGATGACCAGACGCTTGAGTCCGGTCTGCTTCAGCGCGCGTTTGCACTTGATAGTCAAAGTGTCCACCACCGCCTGCTGGAAGGCCAGCGAGATGTCGCAACGGGTTTGCTCGCTGTCGTCCCCGGCGCTCTGGCACTGCTGCCAGGTGTTCAGGGAGAAGGTTTTCAAGCCGCTGAAGCTGAAATCCAGCCCGGGGCGGTCCGTCATCGGACGCGGGAAAACAAAACGCCCGGCCACACCGGATTGCGCCAGACGTGAAATCTCCGGACCGCCGGGGTAATTCAGGCCCATCATCTTCGCGGTTTTGTCGAAGGCTTCGCCGGCGGCGTCGTCCAGGGTTTCGCCAAGCAGCTCGTAAAGACCAATGCCATCGACGCGAACCAGCTGCGTATGGCCGCCTGAAACCAACAAAGCGACGAACGGAAACTCAGGAGGATTTCCCTCCAGCATCGGTGCCAGCAAATGCCCTTCCATGTGGTGGACGCCCAGTGCCGGGATGTCCCACGCAAACGCCAGAGCCTGTGCGCATGAGGCCCCCACCAGCAGAGCCCCTACCAGCCCCGGGCCTGCGGTATAAGCGATGGCATCGATCTCGGTCACGTCGCAGTCGGCCTCGGCCAACACCTGACGAATCAAGGGCAGCATGCGTTTTACGTGGTCACGGGAGGCGAGCTCCGGGACCACGCCGCCATAGACGCGGTGCAGGTCGATCTGGCTGAATAATGCATCGGCAAGCAGCCCGCGTTCGCTGTCGTACAGCGCGACACCGGTCTCATCGCAGGAAGTTTCCATTCCCAGTACTAGCATGGGGTACGCCTTGTTGGGGCTGAATTCGAAGGCGCGCATAATAGTCGCCGCTCATGCCTGCGACCAGTGCTTTTCGATCAGAGGCTTTGCATTCCGCGAAGCAAGGGGTTAACATCCGCAACCCTTAAAAACCGACGTACTTAGTGCAAGCGTTGCAGTAAGCGTTGACCCCGGTAATGAATGAAGGTAGCTCTGGATGCCAGCCGTCAAAGTTAAAGAGAACGAACCCTTCGACGTAGCTCTGCGTCGTTTCAAGCGCTCCTGCGAAAAAGCCGGTGTTCTGGCTGAAGTTCGTAGCCGCGAATTTTACGAGAAGCCGACTTCTGAGCGTAAGCGTAAAGCAGCAGCTGCTGTTAAGCGTCACGCCAAGAAAGTACAGCGCGAACAGCGCCGCGCCGTTCGTCTGTATTAATACAGACGTCTGACGCAAGCTTCTGCCTTGCCCGGCCTTCAAAGCCGGGCTGTCGGCAGTTGCAGTTTTAGCCTCAAGCAACACCGATCAAGCAACACAAGACAGAGGCTGTTGACGCCGCAGATGCGACCGAGACACACCCCGTCGATTTCCTCCAGCCTGATTCAGGCCGCGTTGGCCCGTCTACACTGACCAAGCAACCGTCGTTACGGTTTGGATTCGCCACGATATTCCTGGCGGGGCGCCTGATGATGAGAACGCCATGGCCGGACTGATTCCCCAAGGTTTTATTGACGACCTCCTGAACCGCACCGACATCGTCGATGTTGTCAGCTCACGCGTTCAATTAAAAAAGACCGGCAAGAACTTCAGCGCCTGTTGTCCTTTCCATAAAGAGAAGACACCGTCGTTCAGCGTCAGCCCGGACAAACAGTTCTATTACTGCTTCGGCTGCGGTGCGGGTGGCAATGCCCTCGGCTTCATCATGGACCACGACAACCTGGATTTCCCTCAGGCTGTCGAAGACCTGGCCAAAGCGGCCGGGATGGAAGTCCCTCGCGAACAAGGTGTAAAAGGGCAAAAGCCCCGGCAGCCTACCGATTCGCCGCTCTACCCTCTATTAACAGCCGCCGCCGATTTTTACCGGGCTGCGCTGAAGAGCCATCCAACGCGAAGATCTGCGGTGGAATACCTGAAAGGCCGCGGCCTGTCAGGCGAGATTGCCCGCGACTTCGGACTGGGCTTCGCCCCTCCTGGCTGGGACAACCTCTACAAACACCTTAGCAGCGATACCCTTCAACAGAAGGCGATGATCGATGCCGGCCTGCTGATCGAAAACGCCGAAACCGGCAAACGCTACGACCGTTTTCGCGACCGGGTGATGTTCCCCATTCGCGACAGTCGGGGCCGTGTGATCGCATTTGGCGGGCGGGTACTGGGCGACGACAAGCCCAAATACCTGAACTCTCCTGAAACCCCGGTGTTTCATAAGGGTCAGGAGTTGTACGGTTTATTCGAAGCTCGCAAATTTAACCGTAACCTGGACGAGATTATCGTCGTCGAAGGCTACATGGACGTTATTGCACTGGCCCAACAAGGTCTGCGCAACGCCGTTGCGACGCTGGGTACGGCGACCAGTGAAGAGCATTTGAAGCGGCTTTTTCGTGTGGTACCGAACGTGCTGTTCTGCTTCGACGGTGATCAGGCTGGCCGAAACGCCGCCTGGCGCGCACTGGAAGCGACGATTCCCGGTCTACAGGACGGCCGGCGCGCGAGGTTTCTGTTTCTCCCCGAGGGGGAGGATCCCGACACCCTTGTACGCGCCGAAGGCACTGACGCGTTCAAGGCGAGAATCAACCAGCACGCTCAACCGCTGGCTGACTATTTTTTCGAGCAGCTGACCAAGGAGGCCGATCCGCGCTCCCTGGAAGGCAAGGCGCACATGGTGACACTGGCCGCGCCGCTGATCGAAAAAGTGCCGGGCGCCAATTTGCGCGAGCTGATGCGTCGACGCCTCAAAGAAATTACCGGGCTGGACACCGCTGCGGTCAACCAGTTGATGCAGTCCGCCCCGGCGGAAGCTCAGCCCAGCTACGATCCCGGCTTCGATTACGAGGCCGTGCCGGATTACGGCGATTACCAGCAGCATGATTACCAGGCGCAACAGGAATGGACACCGAATGCGCCGGGCGGTCAGCAGAAGAAATGGGACAAGAAGCCGTGGGACAAAGGCAAGAAATGGGACAAGAACGGCAAGCGTCCTGATTTCGAACCTCGCGGACCACGCACACCGGCGACGGTTGAGCCGCCGGCGCTGACAGCACTCAGAACGTTGCTGCATCACCCTGAACTGTCAGCACAGGTAGCAAACGCCAGTACGTTCGCCGATGAAGAGAACGTGTATTCGCAGCTCCTGGTGGCGCTGATTGACGCCACACAGAAAAACCCGAAGCTGCGAACGATGCAATTGATTGCCCGCTGGCATGGCACCGATCAAGGACGATTATTGCGTCAACTGGCAGAAAAGGAATGGCTGATCTCGGCCGATAACCTTGAACAACAGTTTTTCGACACTATAACTAGCTTGTCTGCCCGCCAACGCGAGCGACATCTGGAGCAATTGATCAGGAAGGAACGGCAGTCAGGCCTGAGCGCAGAAGAAAAAGTTCAGCTGCTCAACCTGTTAAATCGCAAAGTTCCTGCACAAACCCCGACCTCAACTGGCGTGTGAGGTCATAGCTCGGGTATAATCCCCGGCTTGTTTTTTGCCCGCCAAGACCTTCAGTGGATAGGGTGTTATGTCCGGAAAAGCGCAACAGCAGTCTCGTATCAAAGAGTTGATCACCCTGGGTCGTGAGCAGAAGTATCTGACTTACGCAGAGGTCAACGACCACCTGCCTGAGGATATTTCAGATCCAGAGCAGGTGGAAGACATCATCCGCATGATCAACGACATGGGGATCCCCGTACACGAGAGTGCTCCGGATGCGGACGCCCTTATGTTGGCCGACGCCGACACCGACGAGGCAGCCGCTGAAGAAGCCGCTGCTGCGTTGGCTGCGGTTGAGACCGACATCGGTCGCACGACTGACCCAGTGCGCATGTATATGCGTGAAATGGGTACCGTCGAGCTTCTGACACGTGAAGGCGAAATCGAAATCGCCAAGCGTATCGAAGAAGGCATCCGTGAAGTGATGGGCGCAATTGCGCACTTCCCTGGCACTGTCGATCACATTCTCTCCGAGTACACCCGCGTCACCACCGAAGGCGGTCGCCTGTCCGACGTCCTCAGCGGCTATATCGACCCGGACGACGGCATCGCGCCGCCAGCCGAAGTCCCGCCGCCAGTCGATCCGAAGGCCGAGAAGGTCGAAGGTGCTGACGACGAAGAGGAAGACGCGTCCGACGATGAAGAGGACGAGGTCGAGAGCGGCCCGGACCCAGTCATCGCCGCCCAGCGCTTCGGTGCGGTTTCAGACCAGATGGCCATTGCCGTCAAGGCGCTGAAAAAGCACGGCCGCGGCAGCAAGCAGGCCAACGCTGAACTGCTGGCTCTGGCCGAGCTGTTCATGCCGATCAAGCTGGTTCCAAAACAGTTTGAAGGCCTGGTTGAGCGAGTTCGCGGTGCCCTCGAGCGTCTGCGTGCACAAGAGCGCGCCATCATGCAGCTGTGTGTTCGTGATGCACGCATGCCGCGCGCCGACTTCCTGCGCCAGTTCCCGGGCAATGAAGTTGACCAGAGCTGGACCGATGGGCTGGCCAAAGGCAAAAGCAAATACGCTGAAGCCATTGGTCGTCTTCAAGCCGACATCCAGCGTTGCCAGCAGAAGCTGACCGCGCTGGAAGAAGAAACCGGCCTGACCATCCTGGAAATCAAGGACATCAACCGTCGGATGTCGATCGGTGAGGCCAAGGCCCGCCGCGCGAAGAAAGAAATGGTTGAAGCCAACCTGCGTCTGGTGATCTCGATCGCCAAGAAGTACACCAACCGTGGCCTGCAATTCCTCGATCTGATCCAGGAAGGCAACATCGGTCTGATGAAGGCGGTCGACAAGTTCGAATACCGTCGTGGTTACAAGTTCTCGACGTACGCCACCTGGTGGATTCGTCAAGCGATCACGCGCTCGATCGCTGACCAGGCACGCACCATTCGTATCCCGGTGCACATGATCGAGACGATCAACAAGCTCAACCGTATTTCCCGCCAGATGTTGCAGGAAATGGGTCGCGAACCCACGCCGGAAGAGCTGGGCGAACGCATGGAAATGCCTGAGGACAAGATCCGCAAGGTATTGAAGATCGCTAAAGAGCCGATCTCCATGGAAACCCCGATCGGCGATGACGAAGATTCGCACCTGGGTGACTTCATCGAAGACTCGACCATGCAGTCGCCAATCGATGTCGCCACCGTAGAGAGCTTGAAAGAAGCGACGCGCGAAGTGCTGTCGGGTCTCACCGCCCGTGAAGCCAAGGTTCTGCGTATGCGTTTCGGTATCGACATGAACACCGACCACACCCTTGAGGAAGTCGGCAAGCAGTTCGATGTTACCCGTGAACGTATCCGTCAGATCGAAGCCAAGGCGTTGCGCAAGCTGCGTCACCCGACGCGTAGCGAACACCTGCGTTCGTTCCTCGACGAGTAAGCGAAGCGTCATACCAAAACCCCCGGCATTGCTGGGGGTTTTGCGTTTTAAGGAATAAATTTCCGGCAGAGTGCCACTGTTGTCCAGCCCGACTACACTCGGTTGATTCTCATCCATGAATCACCGAGGCTGCCATGATCTGGATGCCGGCCATTGCTCTCTTATGCGTGCTCGCTCCCGCTGCTGTCACTGCCCAAGCATCGATTTACGACGGGGAAAACGGGCAAACGATGCAGCAAGAGTGGCTACCCGGCGAGGATATAGAGTCCGGAGATGCAGCCGGGATAAGCCGCCATCTTCCCACGGAGTTGAGCAGCGACCGATTCGTCGGTGTCGATCAAAGTCGCCAACCCGGACAGTTCAGCGGACTGGATGATCTTCCCTCCGCATCACAGGCGGACACCCACTCCAGTGAGCGCAGCAAGCTCTGGCACGAATTTCTGCTCATCGGACTTCCAGGATTATTGTTCCTGACGACGGTGCTGGCCATCGTAGTGCGCATCAACCGTCGTCTCAGTTCGGAAATCTCACGCCGAATTTCCCTGGAGCAGGAGCTGCGCAGCAGCGAATACCATTATCGCGGGATGATCGAGAGCCTTTCGGCCATCGCATGGGAAGCCAATACCCAAGACTATTCCTACAACTACGTCTCGCCCCACGCGCAGGAATTGTTGGGGTATCCGCTGCACCAGTGGCGAAGACCCGGATTCTGGCGAAGCATCGTCCACCCGGAGGACGTCGACGACGCACAGGCCTACTGCGACCGCGAGGTAGCGAAAGGCAATGATCACAGCCTCGATTATCGAGTCCTGAGCGCCGACGGCAGGGTGGTCTGGATTCGAGACATCGTGAGCATGATCGGCTATGGCCGAGAGCCCGTGATGCGCGGACTGATGATCGACATCAGCGAAGCCAAGCAAACCGAGGAGGCGCTGCGTCTTTCAGAAGGGAAATTCGCCTCGGTGTTCGCGCAGTGCCCCGACATGCTGGTGATTGCACGCCTTTCTGACGGCTGCTTTTTGGAGGCCAATCCGGCATTCGCGGAGCAGATCGGCGTCAGTCCGGCCGACGTTGTCGGACGCGTGCCTTCCGAGCTGGATATATGGGGCATTCCCGACATCGGGCACAGCCTGCTGCAACGCCTTCAAAGGGGCAGCATTCGCAATCTGGAAATGCCATTTCGACGCAGTGATGGCCGCCTGTTCACCGGGCTTCTGTCAGCCGAGCCATTTGATCTGGACTCCACTGCCGCAGTGGTTCTAGTGGTGAGGGACATCACGCCGCTCAAGGAGGCCCAGCAACAACTGCAAATGTCCGAAGAGAAATTTGCCAAAGCATTCCACTCCTCTCCCGACGGCCTGCTGATTACGCGGCAGAACGACGGCCTGCTGGTGGAGGTGAACGACGGTTTCAGCCGCATTACCGGTTATCACAGCTCGCTGTCGCTGGACCGCACAACCCTTGACCTGAACATCTGGGTAGACCTGAACGAGCGACAGCAACTGCTTGAGCAATTGAGGCGTGATGGGTTCGTGAAGGACTTCACCAGCCACATTCGTCGCAGGGATGGTCAGATCCGCCTGTGCGAGATTTCCGCGCGACCACTGCCGATTGCCGGTGAGGACTGCATGCTGACCATCGCGCGCGACATCACCGACCGCCACCAGATGCAGGAAAAGCTGCAACTGGCCGCGACGGTGTTCGAGAGCACTGCGGAAGGCGTATTAATTACTGACACCCGGCAGCGGATCAACGCAGTCAACCGGGCCTTCAGCGAGATCACCGGCTATAGCGAACAGGAAGCGCTCGGCGACACGCCGCGATTGCTGGCGTCCGGACTCCACGACAGCGCGTTCTACGCCGCCATGTGGTACCAACTGACTGCAGAGGGCCATTGGCAGGGCGAAATCAGCAACCGGCGCAAAAATGGTGAGATCTATCCGAGCTGGCTGACCATCAGCGCTGTGCGCAATCGCGATAAGTTCATCACTCACTTCGTCGCGGTGTTCGCTGATATCTCCAGCCTGAAGCAGGCTCAGGCCCGGCTGGATTATCAGGCGCACCACGATCCCTTGACCGGCCTGCCGAACCGGACGCTGTTCGAAAGCCGGCTGCACGCCGCGCTAGCTCACTCAAGAGCGGCTCACAGCCTTGGCGCGGTGTTGTTTCTGGATCTGGACCGCTTCAAGCACATCAACGACAGCCTCGGCCACCCGGTCGGCGATCTGTTGCTGAAAAGCATTGCGGTGCGCCTGAAGGAGAATCTGCGCGACATCGACACCGTCGCGCGACTCGGCGGCGATGAATTCATCATCCTGCTGCCTGGCCTGCAGAACCCCGGTGACGCCGAAGCCGTCGCAACCAAGCTGCTCAACAGCTTTTCGGCGCCGTTCCAGGCGGGCGAACACGAATTCTTCATGAGCACCAGCATCGGCAGCGCATTGTTTCCCTCCGACGGCGCCGATGTGGCCACGCTGATCAAGAATGCTGACGCAGCGATGTATCGCTCGAAGGCCAAGGGGCGCAACCGTGTCGAGCATTACACGCGCGATCTGACCGCTCAGGCCAGCGAGCGGATTGCCCTGGAGCACGAACTGCGGCGCGCCATCGAGCGTAACGAGTTCACCCTGTCCTACCAGCCCAAGATCAGTTTGCTGACACAACGGCTGGTTGGCGCCGAAGCGCTGATACGCTGGTTCCACCCCACTTTCGGCGACGTCCCACCCGAGCGATTCATTCCGCTGGCAGAAGAAAACGGCATGATCCTGCAGATCGGCGAATGGGTGCTCGATACGGCCTGCCAGCAATTGCACGAGTGGAACCAGCGCTACGACGTGTTTGGCCCCCTGTCAGTTAACCTTGCCGGCGCGCAGCTGCGTCAGCCCAACTTGGTCAACAGGATCGAGCGTCTGCTGCTCCAGCACCGGTTACAGCCAGGCTGTTTGCAGCTGGAGATCACTGAGAGCTTCATCATGTCGCAGACCGAAGAAGCGCTTTCAGTGCTGCATCGCCTGAAGAAACTCGGCGTGCAGCTGGCGATCGACGACTTCGGCACCGGCTACTCATCGCTCAGTTACCTCAAGCGACTGCCGCTGGACATCCTCAAGATCGACCAATCGTTTGTGCGCGGTTTGCCTGACGACCCCCACGATGCGGCCATCGTCCGCGCCATCATCGCGCTGGGACGCAGCATGCAACTGACCGTCATCGCTGAAGGCGTGGAAACCCTTGAACAGCAGCAATTCCTGGCAGACGAAGGCTGTGAACAAATCCAGGGCTACCTCGTCAGCCTGCCGTTGCGCGCAGAGGAATTCTGCGCGACGTTTCTTCGCACAACCGTTTCGGACTTTTCGGATAGCACAGCGCGCAAACCGTCGTTATAATCCGCGGCCTACTGAGGGCCTATAGCTCAGTTGGTTAGAGCAGGGGACTCATAATCCCTTGGTCCACGGTTCGAGTCCGTGTGGGCCCACCAAATAGAAAGCCGCGCATTGCGCGGCTTTTGTGTTTTCGAAAGTCTGGAATCGCAGAACGTCATTCTTCGCGCGAAACTTCCTCCGAATTCTCGGCCCGTTACGGCCTTCCGGCCGGCAGTCACCTTCATACCAACCGTCGCCTAGCTGCTTAATCGAAATGCCGAGCTACTGCGAACTTAAGTCAAAAAGCTGCGGGAAAGTGGCCATTTCCCCCGTGGCCGAATCAACCACCAGTCCCTTGATACGGTCAACACGAAAGGTTCGTGGCTCGCCCCGAACGTGGCAGTAACCGTTGAAGTAAATGCGCCTCGAGTCTCCCTTGGAAACCACCTTCCGCACCGTAACTTCACGATCCGATTCGCCTGTATCGAAGCTGCGGTAAGCAAATCTGATACGCCGCTGCCCTTGCCAGAGCACCAGCCCCCCTTCCACGAAGCCATCAGCCGACTTCGAAGATCTTTGGCGCGAGGGCCGGGAAGCGCGGATGTCCGACTTGGTTTCTCGGACTGCTCGATGGTAGGCAATCGTCTCGATGCACCATCCAGATAAGGCAAATGTCGCAAGCACAAGCGCTGCAACCAAGGCTCCTCCGGACCAATCGAAATACCACAAAATCAGCAGATCAATAACTGCTACGCCACCCATGAGGGTCTTGAGTGATTCAGGTTTTTTGCTCATGAACGTTCCTTGTAAAGGTGCCCACTAGGGCTGATTTCCCCGCACTCCATTGCAGGACTATTGTGATGATTGGTAGAGCCAAGTTGCTAAGGCGCTACCTCTGCTCGTTTTAGTTGCCTAGACCTGCGCCCAAATCGCTAGCTGAGGCTCCTGTCTGGACGACTTTTCCCCAGTATCGTCAGAGGTACAGTACCGGCTTTTTCGTACTAAGGCGGCACACCGACCGTAAACCCAATCCCCTCAATCAATCACCACATGCGGCAAAAACCGGCTGCTGTCCTTGGTGATCAAACTGTCGTCTTCACGAATCCCGATCCCTGAAGCAGTATCCCCCACCACCCACGATCCGATCAGCGTGTAGCTATCTCCGAAGCGAGGCAACGGCGCGAAGGCTTGCAGGATGTAGGGTGCATCGTTGTACGGGCCATCTTCGAAGATGACCTGATCGCTCGGGGTGCGGATTTCGATGTTGGCGCCTTCGCGGGAAAAGTACGGCTTGCGCACCCAGCCCTTTGGCACCGCAGATTGCGGGTGCTTATCCACAAAGGACGGCAGCAGATTGGGGTGCCCTTCGTTGAATTCCCACAGCAACGGCAGGATGCCTTTGTTCGAAATGATCGCCTTCCAGGCCGGTTCGATGAACTGCGTGTCGCACTGCGGGATCGCCTGGCCGTGGGGCTCATGGAAGACATGCTCCCAGGCATGCAGCTTGAAGATGCGCTCGATCCAGCGGCCTTGGAGATCGACGAATCTGCCGTGGGCATTCAGGCCGATGTCTTCAATGTCGATGTGGCGGGTTTCGATGCCGACATGCTCAGCCATTTTGCGCAGGAATTCAGTCGTTCCTCGGTCTTCTATCGAACCTGACATGCACGAGAAGTAGAAGGGCCCGCCCTCTCTGATCGCCGCAAACGCCCGAACCAGGTCTTCCGCCATCGAATTGAACTGCGAAGCATGGGCCGGCAATACGCCGCGCTGGATCTGCTCCTCAAGCCAGATGAGCTGAAACGCGCCCGCTTCATACGCCGACGTAGGCGTGTCCATGTTGGCTTCCAGCAGCTTGGCCGGGTTTATGCCGTCATAGCTGAAGTCAAAGCGGCCATACAGGTGCGGGTGCCCTTCCTTCCACGATGTGCGGACCAGATCGAAGAACGCCGGCGGAATGGCCAGCCGGGTCAGCAGTTCTTCACTCTCGACGACCTTTTCCACGACGTCCAGGCACATGGCATGAAGCTCCTGGGTTGGCGCTTCGATGTCGCGTGTGATCTGCGCTTCGGTGAACTGGTAGTAGGCCCGTTCGTCCCAGTAGCGCTCGCCGTCGATGGTGTGAAAGTTGAAACCCTCACGCTCGGCCGTCTGGCGCCAGTCAGGACGTTCCTGAATGCTGATCCTTTTCATGGGAAACGTCCCTGTTATCCGCCGAAGCTTGAACCGCTGCTTTTGCCACCCCAACCGCTGCGAGCGGTGGCCTGGCTGCCGAAACCGCCACGGGAAACAGACGACGAGACGGAGGAGTTACGGCCAAGGGTGCTTTTGCTGTAAGTGCCGGTCGAGCTGCTTCGAGCTTGGGTAGAGTTGCCGAAGGTTTTGCCCCGCTCGATCTGGCGCGACAGCGTGGAATACCCATATCCACCCCGCGAGTCCCGCTCCTGGTAGATGGGTTGAGCATAGTAACGACCGCCACCGCCGGTGAATCCGTTGACCATGTTGCTGACGAGCATGCCCATCAGGAAGCCGTTCACCCCGGAACCGAAGCCACCACCACCGCCACCGGACTGGTTAGCCTGTGCCTTCGCTGCGTCGACCTGGGACTTGGGAAGCTCACCGGAAACTTCCAGCTGGAAACCGCCGAGCTTGGGCGTGAACTTGCCATCGGCGTTCTGCTGGCAGTAGTCAGGGACAAAATCCGCTTCGCAAGCCGTCTTGTCGTCGTAGGTTGGGGCAATGCGGCGGTGTTCCGCCAGCGCGCTCATATAAGCGTCCGAGCAGATGTCGACCGGGACTTTCTGGTCAACGCAGGACTGAACCGACGGGTAGGTCTGCTGCGCGGAAACTTCAACGGTATCGGATTTGCTGCACGCGCTGATCGCCAGCGGCAGGGTGCTGGCCAGGACCAGCTTGAGGGAACTACGTCTCATCGATAACTCCTTTCGATAACGGGCGATCAGGTCGACGGCGTCATGCAGGCCGAGTTGAGAAAACCGACACTGATCGAGACGCTGGCGGCGTAGATGGCCGCGGCAAGCTCGCCTCGGGTGATGCGTGCTGAAAGATCCTTGAGCACCATGCTGGTGGCGGTGAAGGCCAGCAGCTGTACGACTGCCGCAATCACTGCCCAGATCACCACATCAAGTACGCTGATGCTGTAGGTGATCACGTTGCTGGCAGGCAGGGCGAAACCGATCAGCGCACCGCCAAGAGCGACGGCGGCGGCGACATTGCCCTCACGGATCTGGGCGAATTCCTTGTGCGGCGTCAGACGCGTGTAGGCCATCTGAAACAACGAGAACAATCCGCCGGCCACAATGATGTAGACCACAAAACTCAGCAACGACTGGAAGCTGACAGACATACGAAGCGCTTCAAGCATTTTTTACTTCCTTTTAAATGACGGTGAAATCAGTGGACTGCAGGGTCACGCCGACCGACGTGGTAAAGGAAACAACCCCCTCCTCGTCTTCCTCGACAGACAGCAGCAGAAACTCGCGGCGGTCTACCAATCCGGTGTCCCGCGCGTACAACATACTCAAGTGCTTGATGCGGTAGGCACCGTCGGGGCTGACGACGTGCTCGTCCATGGGCGTGAGTTCGGTCTGGCCTTGTTCCGTGCCCCACTGACGACCGTATTCCCACCCGTCATGTTCGAACACCGGCAGACCGACTTTGGACGAAGGCCCCACCAGACGCTTGAGCTCCGCCTCGCTGTTGATCGTGACGACGCTGCTGTAACCGAACAGGATGATGTCCTGAACGTCTTCAGCGGCAGGCCCGTTCATCATGACCTGCAGCCAGTAATCTTCGTCCTCGAAGTAGAAGCGCACCAGACGTACCGATTGCCCCAAGTCGACCTGCCCCACTGACCAGACCACTTCTTCGTTGGGGACCACCAGCTCCGAATGGCCGTCGAGCATCAGCTTGAGCGAGTCGTCGAGGTCGAGCATACGACCGGTCGCCAGCCCGAACGGATTAGCCAGGGCCGCATTGGCAACGGAGTTAGAGCCGGCCGGCGGAATGGGCGACTCCAGGCCTAAAGCGCGTTTGATCCAGCTCATGTTTCATCTCCTTGAATTCGCGCCGAGGCGATCTGAAAAGTTCTGCCACTCACTGCGCCGGACCTCGCTCGACAAGCCGCCGCGAGTGCATCAGCAAGGCCGTCACAATACCGGCAAGCGCGCCGCATAGGTGTGACTCAATCGATACGCCGGGCACCGGAATGAAGCCGAATATTAATCCGCTGTAGCCCAGCAGGGTCACCAGCGCAATCGCGAAACTCGCCAGGCTGCGCTGATACCATGCGCGCGCCAGCAAATACGCCCATAAGCCAAAGATCAGACCGCTGGCGCCTACATGGATAACCGGCCGGCCAATCACCCAGACCATCAGCCCGCCCAGCACAACGATGAGCAGCACCACGCGGACGTAACGTCGAAGCCCCTCGGTCGTCACCAGCCAGCTCAGCACCACAAAAGGCAGCAGATTGCTCAGCAGGTGACGGACCGAACCATGCAGAAACGGGGAGAAAACGATGCCTTGAAGTCCGGACAACGTTCTAGGCACCAGGCCGTGGTACAGCAGGCTGTTGGCGGTCAGGGAGTTAACCACCTGCACAGCGATCATCAAAGCGGCAAGGCAGAGTATCGTCCGTAGTCCGTTTCCGATATTCATCTGCGCACCGGTAAGCCGAAAAAATGAAACCGAAAAAAAGGCAGACGGGAAATCCGGCTGCCTCTTTTTAATGGTGCTTACTGCCCAGCGTTACCGCTCTGGTTTTGCGCTTTCAATCGGGCCAGAACGTCAGCCGCACCGCCGGTTTTTGCGCCGATCCCGGCATCCTGAAGACGACGCTCCAGATCACCGCCATTGGCAGCCTCGGTCAGTTCATCGGCCGCTTCAAGCCTGGCGTCCTGTTCATCCTGACGCTGCTTGATACGTGCCAGCGAACCTACTGCGGTTTCGAGTCGGCCGTTGGCACCGCCCGTTGCAGCCGCCGCGTTGATCTGCGCCTTTTGCACGCTGTCGCGGGCCTTCGCCATATCGGTCTGCTGACGCAGGCCTTTGATCTGGCTCTCGGCCTTAATGACCTGTGCGGTCAGTTTCGCCACATGGACGCCAAACTGATCGGCCGCCAGCTTCTCCTGGTCGCGCAGAGCCGTCAGCTCGGCCACTTTCTCGGCACACTCGAGGGCAAGGGCTTCTTCGCCTTTGTTCATCGCCGCGAGCGCTTTCTGCTCCCAGTTGGCGATGTTTTTGTCGTGCTCTTCGACGCGTTGCAGCGAGAGCTTGTGCTTGGCTTTGATTTGAATCAGTTGGTTGCGCGCCGCGAGCATGGAGGCGTCGGCGTCACGGATTTCCTGGTCGAGGATTCGCAGTGCCTGGGCATCGACGATGGCTTCACCCACCTCGGAAGCCCCACCACGCAGCGCTGTGACCATTTTTTTCCAAAGGCTCATTGATGTGTCTCCCGATTACTGTGGATCAACTTTAAGAAAATCTTCGTAGGCGTCGGCCGCATGAATCACGTTTTCTGCCAGCGTGAGCACCTCGTGGACGATGACCGTCAACGAAGAGGCGGCGCTCAGTGCGCCAAACATGTTGTAGAAGGTTTCGCCGTTTGGCAGGGTCTCGATGCCGATCGATGACAACGGGAAGAGCTCCCGGCTGCGCAGCACGGCGTCGTTGAAAGCGTCCCGGTCTTTGACCTCGGAGACGTACACCAGCACGGAATCAACCAGGATCTGGTCGCCTGCGATGGCGATGATGATTGGCAAGCCGCCGAACTGGTTCATCACCAGGCTCAGACTTGGCTCGGCGCCTTGAATGAGGGTCAGCTCGATATCTTTATCTTTAACCACGTCCAGTTCGGCGAATGCCGAGTGAAGTGTGTTGATCGTCCAATTGGTGTTCTCAGTCATGAATCCCTCCAGTTTGATCCGGTTACCCAAATAGGGCTGGCGCAGCACTTTCTCGATGTCTCTCAGGACTTCCGCGTTTTCGGGAAGCACGTAGAGCTCTCTTTTCACGTAGCCGGCAGCCGTCAGCCGAGCGCGCATTTCGCGCATATAGTCGGTTGAAGTTTTCCGAGCCATTGAAGTTTTTCCTGAACATCACATGTGATAGCAACGCACCCTACGCGCAACCATCCTGATACGCAACATCTCACATGTGATGATTTTGTGAATGAGGCGACGCCGATGGTGACGCGCCGCATTTGAGAGGCTTCGGATATATTCATCTTCCCCATGGTCTGTAACCCCATGAACTCAGCCTCCCTCCCCTCATGGCTTCGCCGCGTACTGCGTCCGCTGCTGGACCCATACCGCCGCTATCGCCATGCCCGCTACATTCACGCCGGCCGAATCGTGGTCGGACTGCTGGTGTCGATTCTTCTGACGACAGGGTTTCATCTGCCCCACGGAGAGTGGGCGTCAGTGACGATGCTGATCGTGATCGGCGGGTTGCAGCACCACGGCAACATCGGCAAGAAGTCGGTGGAGCGGGCTTACGGGACGCTGATTGGTGCGGCGCTGGGCCTGGCGGTGGTTGCGCAGGAAAGCTATCTGGGTATGCCGTTGCTGACGTACGTGGTCATGTCACTGATCTGCGGCTTCTTTGCGTATCACGCCATCGGCAAGGGGGGTTACACGGCGCTGTTGTCGGCGATCACGCTGTTTATCGTGGCGGGCCACGGTGACAACCCGATCACGGACGGGTTGTGGCGGACGGTGGACATCCTTATCGGCATCGCCCTCGCCCTGGCGTTTTCGTTCGCGCTGCCGCTGTACGCCGTGTATTCGTGGCGCTACAACCTGGCGAAGGGTCTGCGAGACTGTGCCCTGGCTTACGACCGAATAGCCAGCGGGCAGTCCATGACCGCAGATGAGCATGTGAAGCTGACCGCGCGAATGGGCGCAACGCTGTTGCAGCTGCGTTCGCTGATGCCGTCGGTGTCCAAGGAAGTGAAGATATCCATCGTTGAGCTGGACGCCATTCAGAGCCATTTCCGCATGTGCCTGAGCATCCTTGAGATTCTGTCGAACCTGCGTCCGGCAGATGCTGGCAGTACAGGGGTGACGGCGGAGCAACGGCGGATTCGGCGCATGTTGATCGGTATGGCCCGTGCGCTGCAGACCGGTGCGACCGAGCGTTTGGAGCGGTCGACCGAGAGCTTGACCGTCGGGCCCGACGCTCCAACCGCGTCGACCGAGGTGCTGGGTTACCAGTTGATGACCCGCCAATTCACCCAGAATCTGGAAAGCCTGCAACAGCGTCTGGCGAAAACAGCGCCAGCGTGGAAAATCTGAACCACGCCAGCACGGTGATCAAAAACCGGCAGAGGATCAATAAACCGGCGGAACGACCATCTCGCGGGGCACGGGTGCGCGCAGGTAATTGGCGTTGTACTCGCGCTCCGGCAGCACCACTTGCGGTGTCTCGGTATCGCCACGCGGGATCTGCTCCAGCAAGTGATGAATACAGTTCAGGCGCGCTCGCTTCTTGTCGTCGGCCTCGACGATCCACCAGGGCGCGACGTCCGTGTGGGAACGGGTGAGCATTTCCTCTTTTGCGTTTGTGTAGTCCTCCCAGCGGCGACGAGACTCAAGGTCCATCGGCGAGAGCTTCCACTGTTTCAGCGGGTCATGAATGCGCATCAGAAAGCGCCGGTATTGCTCGTCGTCGGTGATGGAGAACCAGTACTTGATCAGGATAATGCCCGAGCGCACCAGCATCTTTTCGAACTCGGGGACGGTGCGGAAAAACTCTTCGTACTCTTCGTCATTGCAGAAGCCCATGACCCGCTCGACCCCGGCCCGGTTGTACCAACTGCGGTCGAACAGCACCATTTCGCCAGCGGCAGGCAGGTGCGCGACGTAACGCTGGAAGTACCACTGCGTGCGCTCGCGTTCACTCGGCGCGGTCAGTGCAGCCACGCGACAAACCCGCGGGTTGAGACGCTGGGTGATGCGCTTGATCGCACCGCCCTTGCCTGCCGCATCCCGGCCTTCGAACAGTACGACGACCTTGAGCTTCTGGCTCACCACCCAGTCCTGCAGTTTCACCAGCTCGCCTTGCAGGCGCAGCAGCTCACGGAAATACAGGCGGCGATCAATCCCTTTGGGCACCTCCTCACCCAAGTCAGCCAACAAGCCATCCAGGCGCGCGTCGTCGTACTCCATTTCCAGTTCTTCGTCGAAGCTGTCGAGGATATCGGCCTGGATGTAGCGGGCGGTTTCAGAGAAATCCAGAGTCATGACGAGGCTCCCGGCGTGGATTCAAAGGGATGGGGAGAGAATTTAGGCATGCCGGGGGTGACAGAAGAATGACAAAAGCCTTACAGCGCAGAAAAGTCCAACATAACCGGCGCAAGCTCTCTCAAGCCCATCTCTGCTGGGCAAACAACGAAATGACCTCGACTGCCACCGTACCCTGCCGTTCGAATATCACCCGCACCCCTACGGAATCTCCTAACATGCCCCGCTTGCCGAAGGAGATTCGCCCTTGCCTGACACCCGCCCCCCAGCCCTCGATGACATCGATCGCAAACTGATCGCCGCGCTGCAAATCAATGCCCGGGAACCGGTCGCCAATCTGGCTCGGCAATTGGGCATCGCGCGCACGACCGTGACCTCGCGACTGGCGCGCCTGGAGAAAGCCAAAGTCATCACCGGCTACGGCGTGCGTCTGGGTCAGCGTCTGGTGGATGGCGGGTTGCAGGCTTATGTCGGGATCACCGTGCAGCCTCGCTCGGGCAAGGAAGTGTTGCGGCGACTGAGTGCGATGGCGCAGGTGCAACAACTTTGCGCTGTAAGCGGTGAGTTCGATTACGTCGCGTGGCTGCGTACCGACTCGCCGGAGCAACTGGATCAGATGCTTGATCTGATCGGCAGTGTCGATGGCGTCGAGAAGACCACCACATCGATCATCCTCAGCAGCAAGATCGACCGCGGGCAGCCGTCCTGAATGGGCCAATTCTGACAATATGACGAACCACCCCGTCACTTTGCCTGCCTTCTCGACACAACGACGACACTCTGCGTCTTATTAACGTCTCAACTGTTATCTAGACTTGTCCCCTTTCGCGCCCCAGTCGAACAAGGTCAGTCATGAAGAACAATCGCCACCCCGCCGACGGAAAAAAACCGATCACGATTTTCGGCCCGGACTTCCCGTTCGCCTTCGATGACTGGATTGAGCACCCGGCAGGCCTGGGCAGCATTCCGACGGAAAACCTTGGCAAAGAGGTGGCGATCGTCGGCGCAGGCATCGCGGGCCTGGTGGCGGCTTATGAGCTGATGAAGCTGGGCCTCAAACCTGTCGTTTATGAAGCCTCCAAAATGGGCGGCCGTCTGCGTTCGCAGCAGTTTGAAGGTGCTGAAGGCATCATTGCCGAGCTGGGCGGCATGCGCTTCCCGGTGTCCTCCACCGCTTTTTATCACTACGTCGACAAGCTCGGCCTGGAGTCCAAACCTTTCCCCAACCCGCTGACGGCGGCGTCCGGCAGCACGGTAATCGACCTGGAAGGGAGCACTCACTACGCACAAAAACTGTCGGACTTGCCCGCGCTGTTTCAGGAAGTCGCCGACGCCTGGGCCGATGCGCTGGAGGACGGCTCGCAGTTCGCCGACATTCAGCAAGCCATCCGCGACCGTGATGTGCCTCGGCTCAAGGAGCTGTGGGACAAGCTGGTGCCGTTGTGGGACGACCGCACGTTCTATGATTTTGTCGCCACGTCCAAAGCCTTCGCCAAACTGTCGTTTTATCACCGCGAAGTGTTTGGTCAGGTCGGTTTCGGCACCGGTGGCTGGGACTCGGACTTCCCGAACTCGATGCTGGAGATCTTCCGCGTGGTCATGACCAACTGCGACGATCACCAGCACCTGATCGTTGGCGGCGTCGCGCAAGTGCCTATCGGCATCTGGCGCCACGCCCCCGAACGTTGCGCCCATTGGCCAGAAGGCACCAGTCTGTCGACGCTGCACCGGGGCGCCCCGCGCACCGGGGTCAAGGGCATCAGCCGGGCCGCCAACGGCCAGTTCGCAGTCACCGACAATCTGGGTGACGTTCGCCATTACGATGCGGTTCTGGCCACGTGCCAGACTTGGTTGCTGACCACCCAGATCGAGTGCGAAGAATCGCTGTTCTCGCAGAAGATGTGGATGGCGCTGGACCGCACGCGCTACATGCAGGCGTCGAAAACCTTCGTCATGGTCGACCGGCCGTTCTGGAAGGACAAAGACCCGGAGACCGGCCGCGACCTGATGAGCATGACCCTGACCGATCGCCTGACCCGTGGCACTTACCTGTTCGACAACGGCACCTATTCCAACGGCGTGGAGAAGCCGGGAGTGATTTGCCTGTCGTACTCGTGGATGAGCGACGCGCTGAAAATGCTGCCGCATCCCGTGGAAAAGCGCGTCAGCCTGGCGCTAGGGGCGCTGAAAAAGATCTACCCGAAGGTCGATATCGCCGCGCGCGTCATCGGAGACCCGATCACCGTGTCGTGGGAATCGGACCCACACTTCCTCGGCGCTTTCAAAGGCGCGCTGCCGGGCCACTACCGCTATAACCAGCGGATGTACGCACACTTCATGCAGAAGGAAATGCCTGACGAGCAACGGGGTATTTTCATCGCAGGTGACGATGTGTCCTGGACACCCGCGTGGGTCGAAGGCGCAGTGCAGACCTCGCTGAACGCGGTGTGGGGCATCATGACCCACTTCGGCGGCAAGACTCACGCCGAGAACCCGGGCCCGGGTGACGTGTTTCACGAAATCGGCCCGATCGTTTTGCCGGAATAAGGAAGCTTCAAATGCGCGTCGCTCTCTACCAATGCCCGCCGCTGCCCCTGGATGTCAGCGCCAATCTTATGCGCCTGGAAGCTCAGGCAATCGAGGCATCGGCGCAGGGCGCGGCGCTGCTGGTCTTCCCGGAGATGTTTCTCAGCGGCTACAACATCGGTGCCAAGGCCGCACGGGAGTTGGCGCAAGCGAGCGACGGCCCGGCTGCGCTGAAGATTGCCGAGATCGCTCAGGCCACGGGCGTCGCGATTCTGTACGGATACCCGGAGTTAAGCGGCGACGGTCAGGTTTACAACGCCGTGCAGTTGATCGACGCGCAAGGTGTTCGGCTCTGCAATTACCGTAAGACCCATCTGTATGGCGAGCTGGACAACGCGATGTTCAGCGCAGGCGATGAGCACTTTCCGGTAGTGGAATTCGGCGGCTGGAAACTTGGCTTTTTGATCTGCTACGACGTCGAGTTTCCCGAGAACACTCGGCGTCTGGCCTTGGCCGGCGCAGACCTGATTCTCGTACCGACTGCCAACATGGCGCCCTACGATTTCGTCGCGGAAGTCACCGTGCGGGCCCGCGCCTTCGAGAACCAGTGCTACCTGGTTTATGCCAATTACTGCGGCAGTGAGGGCGAGATCCATTACTGCGGTTTGAGCAGCATCTGCGCGCCAGACGGTCGGCAAATCGGTCTTGCCGGTCAGGATGAGGCGCTGGTGATGGCGGACCTGGACCGTGAATCGATGAGCGAGTCGCAGGCGATCAATACGTATTTCAAGGATCGCCGGCCGGGGTTTTATTCGGGGCTGGGCAAACCCTAGGGTCATCATCCTGCGTCGCCACTGCGCACGTCCCACACTTGCACACCCGTTATCCGCTAGCATGGCCGCTCACTCATCAAACCTAACAAGCGCCATGCCCAACCCCATCAGCCAGCGATCCCTGACCCTGCCCAACGGCCTGAACGTGGTGCTTGTTTCGGCCCCACGATTGAAGCGTTGCGCGGCGGCATTGCGGGTGGCGGCAGGCAGTCATGATGTCTCGGCCCGCTGGCCGGGGCTCGCGCATTTTCTCGAGCACCTGTTCTTTCTCGGCACCGAGCGCTTTGCAGCCGACGAAAAGCTGATGGCATTCGTGCAGCGCCACGGCGGGCAAGTAAACGCCAGCACCCGCGCGCGCACCAGTGACTTTTTCTTCGAACTGCCGCGCGCCTTGTTCCCGGACGGTCTTGAGCGACTGTGCGAAATGCTCGCCCATCCGCGCATGACGATTCCCGATCAGTTGCGGGAGCGAGAGGTGTTGCACGCGGAATTCATCGCCTGGTCGCGGGACGACGCCTCTCGTAATCTGCTGAAACGTCTGCAGCCCTTGTCGGGCTTGCATCCCCTACGCGGGTTTCATGCAGGGAATCGCTTCAGTCTTCCGGTTCCGCGTCAGGCATTTCAGGATGCGCTGCAGGATTTCTATCGACGGTTTTATCAGGCCGGGCAGATGACGTTGAGCCTCGCGGGGCCTCTGCCGCTGGATGAACTGGAGGGGCTGGCAGCGCACTCTGGCGCGTTTTTCGCTAAAGGCAGCCGTGTCGAACAGCAGCGACCGCCTGCGCTGCTCACTGATGCACCGAAGCCAGTCGGGGTACCTGATCAACGACGGATGCATCTGACTTTCGCATGCGAAAGTTTACCGCCAGGGCAGGAACAGGCCGCAGCCTTTCTCTGCACCTGGATGAATGACGCGCAAGCGGGCGGGCTGATGGCGGAGCTGCGTGACCGAGGCTTGATTGACTCGCTGAAGGCCGAGGTCATGTATGAGTTTGCCGGCCAGGCAGTCATCGACATTGAGATCGCATTGGCCGCGAAGACACCTGTCGCGTCATCTCATGTATCAGCAATGGTGTTCAGTTGGCTCGCCTTCTTCAAATCCCATTACCGCCCGTTGTTCGACGAATACGCGCGGCTGGAACAGCGGCGTCTTGCCGTCAGCGGTGCACTGTCGTTGGCGCGGTATTTCAGCGCTGAACCTGATATGGCGGGGCTTGCAACAGGTGCGGTCGATGCGCTGCTGAACCAACTAACGCCGTTGACACTGTTGCAGGCAGAAGCCCGGTCCCCGCGGTACGACACCTCAAGCGTCGATTGGCGGCTGCCCGAACCCAATCCTTTTCTAAAGCAGGCAACGCCGGCCACCGCGCCGACCTCGCACCTGCCTGCGCTGACATTCAGCGAGGCGCTGCCAGCAAACGGCGAGGCCGCCTTGTACCTTCGGTGGACGCTCGTCGCTGCGCAACCAATGCTTGCACGGATGCTGGAAGCCAGCCTGAAACCACTGATGGCCCAGGCCAGTCAAGCGGGAGTCTCGTTGGCATTCAGCTCCTACGGCAGGTTCTGGCAGTTGAAAGTTTCCGGTTTGGCGGAGCCGCTGCCCTGCGTGGTGGAACAGGCGCTGGGTCTGATCGTGCAGCCAGGTGCGCAAAACCTGACGCGCTACGGTGCGCCGGCTCATGAACCGGCCGTCATCCCGATACGTCAGCTGCTGAAGACCTTGGCTGATCATTATTTGAACGACTTAGTCACCCAGCAGACTGACGATCTGCCGCGCGTCTGGGCTGAGGCGCTCTGGACGGGGCTTGCCACGGGTTTCCCACCCTCAGCACGAAATGCGTTGAACCACGCCATGCGGCTCATCCCCGGTCTGCCGGAAGGTTCGCCACGCACAACACCTCGAACGACAAGCACACGGTGGGAAATCGAAGCGTCGGAGTCTTCCGAAGTTGCGCTGCTGATGTTCTACCCGACACTCTCCGATTCTCTCCACGACGAAGCGACGTGGCGACTCTTCGCACAGCTGATGCAGGCGCCGTTCTACCAGCGCCTTCGGGTAGAGCTGCAGTTGGGTTACGCCGTTTTCAGTGGTTTCCGACAGATCGCTGGCCAGGGCGGTCTGTTGTTCGGCGTGCAATCGCCCAGCGCGAGCGCGGAGCAACTGGTTGCGCATATCGAGACCTTCATCGAGGGTCTGCCGACATTGATCAACGCCGCAGACTTACCCGCCCAAGTACAAACCCTGCAGGATCAGCTCGAAACGGCTGACATGGAGCACCCGCAAGCGGCCGATCTGCTCTGGCAAGCGCACCTGGCCGGCCACGGCAATGATTACAGCGCCGGCCTGCAACATTCCCTTGCACATCTTCAACGCGCCGAATTGCTCGAAGCCGCTCATCGGCTGGCGCATCCGGACAGCGCCCGGCTCTGCCTGTCCAACCGCTCTAGCCCGTTCCCGCCCGTACCCGCCGTGGGCTGAAAACAGCTGATCGTTGCCCGTTGTGCAAGGATCTTTATCGGATATTTCATCGTTGACCCTCCGATAATTTTAGTAACATAGCCCCCTAAGCATTTGAACGTCTCCGCTCGCAGGAGCACTAACGAATGTACTCACCCACCGCTGCACTAACCCAGAAGGAGTCAACTATGTGGACTAAACCTGCTTACACTGATCTGCGTATCGGCTTTGAAGTCACCATGTACTTCGCAAGCCGTTGATTGTTGCGCGGTGAGAAGCCTCGGTTCGCCGGGGCTTTTTTATTAACGCGATTCTGATTTCAGGGCCGGCCTGGCCCGTCGCTACGGGGTTTACATGCACATCCAGATTCTCGGTTCCGCCGCCGGCGGTGGTTTCCCTCAGTGGAACTGCAACTGCGCCAATTGCGCTGGCTTTCGCGATGGCAGCTTGCGGGCCCACGCGCGCACCCAGTCGTCCATCGCGCTGTCGGACGACGGCGTAAACTGGATCTTGTGCAACGCCTCTCCCGACATCCGCGCCCAGCTCCAGGGTTTCGTCCCGATGCAGCCCAATCGTGGCCTGCGCGATACCGGGATCAGCGCGATCATTCTGATGGACAGCCAGATCGACCACACCACCGGGCTGCTGAGCCTGCGTGAAGGCTGCCCGCATCAAGTCTGGTGCACGGACATGGTCCACGAGGACTTGAGCACGGGTTTCCCGCTGTTCAACATGCTCAAACACTGGAACGGCGGCCTGGCCTGGAATCGCATCGAGCTGGAAGGCAGCTTTGTGATTCCGGCCTGCCCGAATCTGCGCTTCACACCATTTCCACTGCGCAGCGCGGCACCGCCCTACTCGCCACACCGATTCGACCCACACCCGGGCGACAACATCGGCTTGATGGTCGAGGACCTGAGCACGGGCGGCAAACTGTTCTACGCGCCGGGCCTGGGCAAAGTCGACGATGCCCTCATGGAGAAAATGAGCGGCGCCGACTGCCTGTTGGTCGATGGCACGATGTGGGATGACGATGAAATGCAGCGTCGTGGCGTCGGCACCCGCACCGGAACGGAGATGGGTCATCTGGCGCAAAACGGTCCCGGCGGCATGCTCGAAGTACTGGAAAAGCTGCCGCAACAGCGCAAGGTGCTTATCCACATCAACAACACCAACCCGATCCTCGACGAAGACTCGCCCGAGCGCGCTGAACTGGCGCGGCGAAACGTCGAAGTGGCGTTCGACGGGATGAGCATCGAGCTTTAAGAACGCTGAATAACCGACTGTGGGGTGAGCTTGCCCATGAAGGCGTCGAAGGCGTCAGGTCAGCCGGCCGATCCGGCACAGGCAGATCGCATTCGTGAGCAAGCTCACTCCCACGGGATCTGCGGAAATTCTTGATGAGAACTGCCGACATGAACGATGCAACGCCGCTGTCCCCCGCTGAATTCGAACAGGCCCTGCGCGCCAAGGGCGCGTATTACCACATCTATCATCCCTTCCATGTGGCGATGTACGAAGGGCGCGCGACCCGCGAGCAGATTCAGGGCTGGGTCGCCAATCGGTTTTACTATCAGGTGAATATCCCGCTGAAGGACGCTGCGATTCTGGCCAACTGCCCGGATCGGGAGATTCGCCGCGAGTGGATTCAGCGCTTGCTGGATCATGACGGCGCACCCGGTGAAGACGGCGGCATCGAAGCCTGGCTGCGTCTGGGTCAAGCGGTGGGCCTGGATCCTGACCAGTTGCGCTCGCAGGAACTCGTCCTGCCCGGCGTACGATTTGCCGTCGATGCCTACGTCAATTTCGCCCGTCGCGCCAATTGGCAGGAAGCGGCGAGCAGTTCGCTGACCGAGCTGTTCGCGCCGCAGATTCACCAGTCGCGTCTGGACAGCTGGCCGCAGCACTATCCATGGATCGACCCGACCGGCTACGAATACTTCCGCACCCGCTTGGGTCAGGCGCGCCGCGACGTCGAGCATGGTCTGGCGATCACGCTGCAGCACTACACCACGCGGGAAGGCCAGGATCGCATGCTGGAAATTCTACAGTTCAAACTCGATATTTTGTGGAGCATGCTTGATGCCATGAGCATGGCGTACGAGCTGAACCGCCCGCCTTATCACAGCGTGACCGACCAACGCGTCTGGCACAAAGGAATCGCCCTATGAGCTTCAATCGTGAGCAGGTGCCCAGCTGGCGCCGCGGTTATCGTTTCCAGTTCGAGCCCGCGCAAAACGGTCACGTGCTGCTCTACCCCGAGGGCATGATCAAGCTCAACGAGAGCGCGAGCGCGATTGGCGGCCTGATCGATGGTCAGCGCAGCGTCGGCGGGATCATTGCGCTGCTTGACGAAAAATTCCCCGGCGTTTCCGAGCTCGGCACTGATGTCGAGCAATTCATGGAGGTCGCCCGTGCAGAACTCTGGATCGAATTTGCCTGACTCAGTGAACACCCCGTCCGACATCTACATTCCGCCCACGCCCCCGGTCGGGCTGCCGTTGTGGCTACTCGCCGAACTGACGTATCGCTGTCCGCTGCAATGCCCGTATTGCTCCAACCCGCTGGATTTTGCCAAGCAGGGGCAGGAGCTGACCACCGAGCAGTGGTTCAAAGTCATGGCCGAAGCCCGGCAAATGGGCGCGGCGCAGATCGGCTTTTCAGGTGGCGAGCCACTGGTGCGTCAGGATCTGGCCGAGCTGATCGCCGAAGCCCGGCGGCTGGGCTTTTACACCAACCTGATCACCTCCGGCATCGGCCTGACCGAGCAGAAGATCATCGATTTCAAGGAAGCCGGGCTGGACCACATCCAGATCAGTTTCCAGGCCAGCGACGAGCAAGTGAACAACATGCTCGCCGGCTCGAAAAAAGCCTTCGCGCAGAAACTGGAAATGGCCCGCGCCGTGAAAAAGCATGGCTACCCGATGGTCCTCAACTTCGTGACCCACCGGCATAACATCGACAAGATCGACAAGATCATCGAGCTCTGCGTGGCGCTGGAAGCGGACTTCGTGGAACTGGCGACCTGTCAGTTCTATGGCTGGGCGCACCTGAACCGCGTTGGCTTGTTGCCGACCAAAGACCAACTTGTGCGCGCCGAGCGCATCACCAACGAGTACCGCGTCAAGCTCGCCGCTGAAAACCACCCGGTGAAGCTGATCTTCGTCACCCCCGATTACTACGAAGAGCGCCCAAAAGCGTGCATGAATGGCTGGGGCAATCTGTTCCTGACTGTGACGCCGGATGGTACTGCGCTGCCCTGCCATGGCGCGCGGCAGATGCCGATCCAGTTTCCCAACGTGCGCGATCACACGATGCAGCACATCTGGTATGAGTCGTTCGGCTTCAATCGCTTTCGCGGTTACGAGTGGATGCCAGAGCCTTGCCGGTCCTGCGACGAGAAGGAAAAGGACTTCGGTGGCTGCCGGTGTCAGGCGTTCATGCTCACCGGCGACGCGAGCAACACCGACCCGGTGTGCAGCAAGTCACCGCAGCATCACTTGATCACCCAAGCCCGTGATGAAGCCGAGTATGCTAGCCAGACCATCGAGCAACTGGCCTTCCGCAATGAACGAAACTCACGCCTCATCGCCAAGTCCTGACCTCCTTTCTGCCGCCCAGGCTGTGGCGGCAGGCACCGATTTCGCCGAACTCGCTGTCAGCCCTGCGGGGCTTTTCTGGAGTGAATTCCGCCCGCAGGATGCCGCCACACGCATCTGGCGCTGGCAACACGGCGCAACTGCTTGCCTGACCCCCGAAGGCTTCAGCGTGCGCAGCCGGGTGTATGAATACGGCGGCGGGTCGTTCTGCCTGACTGACGAGGCCGTGGTGTTCGTCAACGAAGCGGACCAGCAGATTTACCTCCAGTCCTTCGACGCTCAAACACCTCACCCCCTGACCCAGGGCGACAAACTCTTCGGAGACGTCCGCTATGCGCGTGGGCAGATTCTGGCGGTCGAGGAGGATAAGGACACCCATCGGCTGGTCGCGATCGACGTCGCCGACGGCCGCCGCCATGTGCTGGCCGAAGGCGCCGATTTCTATGCATCTCCCACCGTCAGCCCGGATGGCAATCGCCTGGTCTGGATAGAGTGGTGGCGGCCCCACCAGCCGTGGACGTCCACCCGACTGATGAGCGTCGAACGCCAGGCCGATCTCGCGTGGGGCCGGCCGCACTGTCTCGCGGGCGGGCTGGGGCTGGAGTCGCTGCAGCAACCCCGCTTTGATGAGGCGGGCCGCTTGTATTCCCTGACCGACCGCGCCGGATTCTGGCAGCCGTGGGTAGAGACGCTGGATGGCTTTGAAGCACTGCCCACCGCCACTGCCGATCATGCCTCAGCGCCGTGGCAGCTGGGTGCGTCGACCTGGGCGCCGCTGAAAGACGGCGCGTACCTCGCCGCCTGGTTCGAGGACGGTAAAGGCCTCCTCGGCGTGCGCTCGGCGCAGGGTTCAGTTGACGATTTCAGCGGCGATTACAGCCGTTTCAGAAGCCTGGCGGTTGACGCGAACTATATCTATTGCATCGCGGCCTCGTCCGTCAGCCCCTCTGCGGTGATTGCCATCAGCCGCACTGACAAGCGCGTTCAGGTATTGGCCGGTGGCGTCAGCCCGCTTCCCGTCGAGCGCATCAGCCAGCCGCAAACCTTGCGCTACCCGAGCGGTTCCAGCGAAGCCCACGGGTATTTCTATCCAGCCATGAATGGCGATGAAAAGCCGCCGCTGGTGGTGTTTATCCATGGTGGGCCCACTTCCGCCTGTTACCCCGCGCTGGACCCGCGCATTCAGTTCTGGACGCAGCGGGGCTTCGCCGTCGCTGACCTCAACTATCGCGGCAGCACCGGTTATGGCCGCGCCTATCGCCAGGCACTGTTTCTGGAATGGGGCGTCGTCGATGTCGAAGACGCCTGTGCAGTGGTTGAATACCTGGGCAATCAGGGCCTGATCAATCCGGCAAATGCGTTCATCCGAGGCGGCAGTGCAGGTGGCTACACGACGCTGTGCGCACTGGCATTCAAGGATGTGTTCCGCGCAGGGGCAAGCCTTTACGGAGTCAGCGACCCGCTGGCGCTGGCGGAAGCCACGCACAAGTTCGAGGCGGATTATCTGGACTGGCTGATCGGTGACCCCGACGTCGACATGGCGCGCTACCGTGAGCGCACGCCGCTGCTGCATGCCGACCAGATCAAAGTCCCGGTGATCTTCTTTCAGGGCGAACTCGACGCCGTGGTCGTCCCCGCCCAGACCCGCGACATGCTCAATGCGTTAGTGGAAAACGGCATCCCGGCGGAAGGGCATTTCTACCCTGACGAACGCCACGGCTTCCGCAAAGCCGCCAACCTGGCCCATGCACTGGAAACCGAGTGGGCGTTCTACCGCAAGGTGATTGATGGTTGAGGTGTCGGGCATTTGCCGTCCCAAGTGTTAATGGCGGCCCGAAATCCGTAGGAGCCGGCTTGCTGGCGAATCGCGTGTCCAGGCGACACTGCGGCGTCTTACATGACGCATTCGCCAGCAACCCGGCTCCGCACATTGCATTTGGCCCTGGAATTACCAGCGGGCCAAAGATGCTGCCCTGTTTGATTTGAACCTGCGGCCCCTCTGAAACAACTAACACATTCAGTCATCCATACACGTGCAGCGCCACCGCACCGATCAACACCAGTCCTACCCCGCAGACCTGGACGGCGCTGAGCCGCTCTTTGAGGAACAGGAAGCCAAACACTGCGGCGATACCGCCTGACAGGGTGCTGATGACGGTGACTACGGAAATCGATCCCACCATCGCGCCATACGAGAACGCAGAGAACCCACCCAGATTCAGCAGGCTCGCGGCTAAAAGGGTTGCCCCGGTGCGTGCAGGCGGGAGCTTAAGGGCGTCTTTCATTCGCAAAATCATCGGCGATAAAACGGCGAGGCCGACCAGATACCCCAGCCAGAGCATCGTGACGGGGCCCAGTGCTGGCAACGCGTAACGGCCTTGCATCCAGAAACTCGATCCGTACAACAAGGCGGCGCCCAGTGCGTAAACAATCGCTTGGCGATTGTGCTTTTTCGCCGCGGAATCATCACCTGATGTGATGCTGGATAGAACGACTCCCAGCACGCACAAGGCAATCAACAGCAACTGCGTCATTGATATCTGCTCGCCGCTCGCCCACGACAACAACGTGGTGAAGACGCCGTAAGACGTTACCAGTGGAGCCACAATTGAAGCTTTGCCGAGCGAGAACGCCTTGGATAACGCCAGGGCGCCACTCACCGTGAAAATCGAGGCGAGTACACCCAGAAGCCACGTGTGCCAAGGCGCAGAGAATGATTTGGAGATGAAGGCCGGATAGCACAGCAAGAGCACGCACATGATCAGAAAGCCAAGCGCCTGACCAAAATAAACCGCTCGTTTGACCCCTACCGCACGGGCGTTGAGCCCTACCAGAAAATCTGTGCCGCCCCAGAACAGAGCGGCGAGTAATCCCAAAACAACGTCCATCCCTGACCTTCCCGATCATAAAGTCCGACGTCGGACTCTATGTCAGCTGGCCTGAGACAGGAAGCGCAGTGTTTAACGGATCAGGTTACTTGCGACTGACAATGATGTAGATCGCATGGATGATCCCCGGGATGTAACCCAGCAGCGTCAGCAGAATATTCAGCCAGAAGGCGCCGGCGAAGCCGACTTGCAGGAACACGCCCAGGGGTGGCAGCAGGATGGCGATGATGATGCGAATGATGTCCATGGGTGGAGCTCCTGATCAATGGCCCAATGGGGGCCGCACAGCTAATCGACCTTGGGCCGTTACAGGGGTTCCGCAGCGCCTGTCATCACGCCATTGCCTTGTCGAAGCTGCATAAAGCGAAACGGCCGACGGCGTTGCACTTTTCCGGAATGCAGAAAAAAGAAAACCCCGCCTAAGCGAGGTTTTCCAGACTGTTTCCCATGACTTCCATTTCTTCCCGCCATCCTGGCAGGCAATCCCTTACGTGTCCCTGTTATCTGTTGCGCGTCCTGCGCTACGTCCATGTGAGTAGATTAAACTTGGATCCACTGAAGCGATAGAGCCGATTGCCATCACGTCATGTAAGCAAATGCTTACATGCATTTCCCAGTGTCAGAACTGTGACGCCTCCAACAGATACAGTGACTCGCTGCCAGCCTTAACAGACGCCGAAAGTGACTGAATCCGTGGCAGCAGACGCGCGAAGTAGAAACGCGCAGTGCCCAGCTTGCCGGCATAGAAATCTTCCTGAGATTCTTTGCCCCACGCCGCTTTTGCCATCATCGCCCACATGTAGGCGTAGGCCGTGTATCCGAATGCATGCAGATACTCGACGGACGCAGCACCGATTTCATTCGGGTTGCTGCGAGCCCGATCCAGTACCCAGTCGGTCAATTCGTCCAGTGTGGTCAGGGCTGCAGCCAACGGCTTGGTGAATTCCGCCTGCGAGCTGTCAGACGAAGCGATGAATTGATGGATTTCGTCGGAGAACAGCTTGTAGTAAGCCCCACCACTGGCGACCACCTTACGGCCCATCAAGTCCAGTGCCTGAATGCCGTTGGTGCCTTCGTAGATCTGAGTGATGCGCACGTCACGCACCAGTTGCTCCTGACCCCACTCGCGAATGTAGCCGTGACCGCCGAAGACCTGCTGACCGTGCACGGTGGTATCCAGGCCCATGTCGGTGAGGAAGGCCTTGGCAACGGGCGTCAGCAGCGCCACCAACGCATCGGCGCGCTGACGTACGTTGGCGTCTTCGCTGTACTTGGCGGTGTCCAGTTGCATCGCCACGTACGTGGAGAACGCACGACCGCCTTCGTTCAGCGCCTTCATGGTCAGCAGCATGCGACGCACATCGGGGTGAACGATGATCGGGTCAGCGATGGTGTCTTTGGACTGCGCGCCCGTCGGAGCCCGGCTTTGCAGTCGGTCTCGGGCGTACTCGATCGCGTTCTGATACGAACGCTCGCCGGACGCCAGGCCCTGAATGCCGACGCCCAGACGCTCGTAATTCATCATGGTGAACATCGCCGCGAGGCCTTTATTAGGCTCGCCGATCAGATAGCCTGCGGCCTGATCGAAATTCATCACGCAGGTGGCCGAGGCCTGAATGCCCATCTTGTGTTCGATGGACCCGCAGAACACCGTGTTGCGCTCACCGAGACTGCCATCGTCATTGACCATGATCTTCGGCACGAGGAACAGCGAAATGCCCTTCGGGCCTGCCGGTGCGTCAGGCAGCTTGGCCAATACGAGATGGATGATGTTCTCGGTGAGGTCGTGTTCGCCGCCGGTGATGAAGATTTTCGTGCCGCTGATCTTGTAGGACCCGTCAGTCTGGGGCTCCGCTTTCGTGCGGATAATCCCCAGGTCGGTGCCTGCGTGGGCTTCGGTCAGGCACATCGAACCGGCCCATACCCCGGCGTACATGTTCGGCAGGTATTTGGTCTTCAACGCTTCACTGGCGTGGTTGTTGATCGAAACGCAGGCGCCGGACGTCAGCATCGGGTACAGCCCGAATGCCAGACTTGCGGAATTGACCATCTCTTCGACCTGAGCAGACACCGCCTTGGGCATGCCCATGCCGCCGAATTCCGGGTTACCGCCGACGCCAACCCAACCACCTTCAGCGTACGTTTTGTAGGCCTGAACGAAGCCTGCCGGGGTGGTAACAACGGTGTCTTTCCAGTGGCAGCCTTCTTCATCTGCCGCGCGGCTCAGGGGTGCAACGGATCTGCCAGTGACTTTGCCCGCCTCTTCGAGAATCGCCTCGACGGTCTCGGCGTCCACGGTTTCGGACAATTCGGGCAGCGTGGCCCAAAGTCGGGAGACTTCGAACACTTCATTGAGGACGAAGCGCATATCGCGCAGGGGCGCTTTGTAGTCAGCCATGGCAAACCTCGTTTCAGCGGCAGAGAACTCAAGGGAAGAGCAACGCTGCAGTGACAATGCGGCGCTGGGATATCAGTGAAACGAGTGTACAGCAACACCATTTGCGACACATAGGGTCAACACGTGACTATGAATAGTTATCTGGTCACAACCGAGCAACAGTCAGACCAATGCCCTCCCACGACTCCGAGTGCGCTTGCTTACAGAATGAAAAGAGTACGTTTTAGCCGGCAGCGGCCATCCGCACAGCGCCACGCTTGCTGGTCTGCAAGTGACTGATGACGCAGTTACGCCCGGCGCCTTTGGCGGCATACAGCGCCTGATCGGCGGATTTAAGGACTTCTTCCGGATTGCGGTGCTCCGGCAGACGCTCGGCCACGCCGATGCTCACGGTCACCGACACCGTTGATGCCTGAGAGCCCGCCCGGCGCTGGCGCCCCTGCAAGTCATCGTTTGGACGATTATCCTGATTGCGCAGGTGAATCTGATAACTGGCGATGGTTTCGCGAATGACCTCAAGATGCGGCATGCACTCTTCGAGGGTCTTGCCGGCAAACACGATGGCGAACTCTTCACCGCCATAGCGATAGGCGCGCCCGCCGCCATTGGTGATCTTCGACAGCTTGCTCGCCACCAGACGCAGCACCTGGTCGCCAACATCGTGGCCATGGGTGTCGTTGAATTTCTTGAAATGATCGACGTCGCTCATCGCCAGCACATAATTGCGGCCCAGTCGCTGCATCCGCTCATTCAGCGCACGTCGACCTGGCAGCCCGGTCAGTTCGTCACGGAAGGCCATTTGATAGGCCTCGTGGGCGACTGCCGCCGCAATCATCAACATCACCTGGCTGCACATGATGTTCAGGGTGAACGGCAGGATGAAGGTTTTCGGTAACGCCCAGAACATCCCGAGCAATCCCACCAATTGGGCCGCATGCAGCGGCCGCGGCTTATAGAGGTACTGGGTGATCAACGCGGCAAAGGCGATTAAAAACGTCACGTAGGACAGCTGGATCAGGCTCATCCATTCCCCGTGCAACGCCGGCCAGCGGATGTCGGCGAGCCAGGCCAGCAGCCCGGCGGGAAAGCTCTGTTCGAGACCTAGCGCGACGCTGCCGACTGCCACCAGAACGGCCAACCGTGCAACCAGGTCCTGAAACAGATGGGTCCGCTCTTCCCACGCCGCGTACAGCCCGAACAGGACTGGCAGCAAGAGGCAACACAGGTGGAACACCACGGCGGCATCCTCTCGGACTTTTCCGTTATCGCGGTAGTAGTCGGTCTGTGTGTCGAGCAGGAAATAGGCGATGTACACAGTGATCATCAGGAACAGCTCACGCTGTCGCTTGTACACACCGCAATACGCACCGCCCAGCAACAGCACCAGAGTGGGCAGTACGTTGAAGAGTGAGGTAAAAAAGACGTTGAGGTCTTTCACGTACGCAGCCGCCAGTCCGGCAATCAGCAAGGCCAGAGAGGGTAAAAAATGACTGAGCCGTGCGGCAGAAGGGCGCAGCAAAAGGGCTATCTCCTCACCGGATGAAGTGAGTGCTGATTAAATGGCATTGTGCCTGTATCGGCCGCGTCCTGCATAGGATGAGGAAGAATGTGCCTGGCCTTGAGGCAAAATCGGTCAGGCACAAAAAAGCCGCTTGTCCCGGAGGACAAGCGGCTTTGAGGAAAACCCTTCGGGTGGCTCAGTAAGCGAGGCCGAAGTGCTCTTCGTTCATGTCCATCAGGTTGCTCGCGCCCGACAGCATGGTTGCCACGTGAGTACGGGTACGCGGCAGGATGCGCTGGAAGTAGAAGCGCGCCGTCTGCAGCTTGGCGGTGTAGAAGGCTTCTTCGCTGGTGCCGGCTGCCAGTTTCTCGGCTGCAACACGGGCCATGTCAGCCCAGAAGTACGCAAGGCACGCATAACCGGAATACATCAGGTAATCCACCGAGGCGGCACCGACTTCTTCACGGTCTTTCATGGCGGCCATGCCGACCTTCATGGTCAGTTCGCCCCATTCTTTGTTCAGCGCAGCGAGCGGTGTCACGAATTCGCTGATTGCTTCATTGCCTTCCTGCGCCTGGCAGAACTTGTGGACGATCTTGGTAAAGCCCTTGAGCGCCTCGCCTTGAGTCATCAGCACTTTACGACCCAGCAGGTCGAGCGCCTGAATACCCGTGGTGCCTTCGTACAGCATGGCAATACGGGCGTCGCGAACGTTCTGCTCCATGCCCCACTCGGCGATGAAGCCGTGGCCGCCATAGACCTGCACGCCGTGGTTGGCGGATTCGAAACCGACTTCGGTCATGAACGCCTTGGCGATCGGCGTCATGAACGCCAGCAGTGCATCGGCTTGCTTCTTGGCTTCGGCGTCGTCGCTGTACTTGGCGATGTCGACCTGCTTGGCGGTGAAGTACACCATCGCACGGGTGCCCTCGGCGAAGGCCTTCATGGTCAGCAGCATGCGACGTACGTCCGGGTGAACGATGATCGGGTCAGCGGCTTTCTCTGGCGCTTTGGGTCCAGTCAGCGAACGCATCTGCAGACGCTCACGGGCGTATTTCAGGCCGCCCTGGAAACCGATCTCGGCGTGGGCCAGACCTTGCAGCGCCGTTCCCAGACGCGCGGTGTTCATGAACGTGAACATGCAGTTCAGGCCCTTGTTCGCCGGGCCGATCAGGAAACCGGTGGCGCCGTCGAAGTTCATCACGCAGGTGGCGTTGCCATGAATGCCCATCTTGTGTTCCAGCGAACCGCAATTCACAGCGTTGCGCTCGCCGACGCTGCCATCAGCGGCCGGCACGAATTTCGGCACGATGAACAGCGAAATGCCTTTGGTGCCGGCAGGCGCGTCGGGCAGGCGGGCCAGCACGATGTGGACGATGTTATCGGCCATGTCGTGTTCGCCAGCGGAAATGAAGATCTTGGTGCCGGACACTTTGTACGATCCGTCAGCCTGAGGCTCGGCCTTGGTGCGCAGCATGCCCAGGTCGGTGCCGCAGTGAGGTTCGGTCAGGCACATGGTGCCGGTCCACTCACCCGAAACCAGTTTGGTCAGGTAGGCGTCCTGCTGTTCAGGGGTGCCGTGCTCGGAGATGGTGTTCATCGCGCCATGGGACAGGCCCGGGTACATGCCCCACGACCAGTTGGCTTCGCCGACCATTTCACTGACCGCCAGACCCAGCGACTCGGGCAGGCCCTGACCGCCATGGGCGACGTCGTGGGCCAGGCTCGGCCAGCCGCCTTCAACGAACTGCTTGTAGGCTTCCTTGAAGCCGGTCGGCGTTTTTACGCCGGACTCGCTCCAGGTGCAGCCTTCGGTGTCACCCACACGGTTCAGCGGGGCCAGGACCTGCTCACAAAACTTGGCGCCTTCCTCGAGAATGGCGTCAACCATGTCAGGCGTGGCGTCCTGGCATGCTGGCAGACTCTGATAGTGCGCTTCGTAGCCGAGCAGCTCGTCACGGACGAAGCGAATATCACGCAAGGGGGCCTTGTAGTCAGGCATAGCGATAAACCTCTGCTGGTGAATCCTGGAATTGGATGACCGTGTGGTCACTGTGGGGCGTTGCCCCGGCGCCGACGTTTGGGATCACGCGACGATCAAACAGGTGTTTGAAACATACGTTTACGCCTATACCTTGTCAAGCGACCCCCTGCACCTTTCATCACCTGACGCGGGCAAACCGCAGGCGTGCGGTTGCGACGCCAGGCGGTTGAGACCGCAGCGTTGAGTCTAGAAAACGTCGGGATGAAAAAAACGCGAAAACGCCCAGGGAATGGGCACGTGAATGAGGGGTTATTCAGGAGAGGGGCAGCATCCAGCGACGTGCGCCGCAGCCCACGAAGCGGAGGAGGATCAGGCGAAAGTGTCGATCAGCGTACCGAGCATTTCATCGCTGGCTTTTTCGACTTTGACGCCAGCCTGGACTTGAATCCGGCCTTGGGTCAGTTCCACCACATTGGTGGCCATGTCGGAACGTTGCGGACGATCCACAGAGCGGAGGCGCTCAAGCTGGAAATCCGAAGACTGACTGCGTCCAGACACCTCGGTGGCGGGACTGGCCAGTTGCGTCGCAGCCTGATCGACACGGTTCTGCCCGACCTGCATGGCGCTGAGGCCCGGGTACAGCGTGTTATTCAGCGAGATTTGCATGAGCACGATCCTCTGTTCATAGCGAACAGCGTGATTAAAGCAGCAAAGCGCGCGGATTACTCTGCCATGCGACTAGTGGCATTGCGCCTTGTGACGCGCCTCACACTCGGCGACGCCCTAACGGTTAATCCAGCAACTCAAGATGCAGATGCTCGGCAATCATTTCCGCCGTCGCCTTCTTCATGAACGGCACTCGACCCAGGCAAGGCGCCGGCAGACGCTCTGCAAGCGTGGCAAGGTTTTCTTCAAGCCGTGACGTTTTGGGATCAATGATATTCGCTACCCAGCCCGCCAGTGGCAGACCGTCGTTAGCGATCGCTTCGGCTGACAGCAACGCATGGCTGATACAGCCCAGGCGCACGCCCACCACCAGAATCACCGGCAACTTCAGCGCGATTGCCAGATCGGACAGATTGGCCTGATCGGCCAAGGGAACGCGCCAGCCGCCGGCACCTTCGATCAGAGTGAAGTCAGCCTGCTTGTCGAGGATGTGCTGCATCGGCCCGAGCAGGGACTGCACGGTCAGGGCGACTCCCGCTTCCCGTGCGGCCAGATGGGGTGCGATCGCCGGCTCGAAGGCCACCGGATTGACCTCGTTGTAAGTCAGCTGAATCGAGCATTCGGCGCGCAAGGCGACGGCGTCCGAGTTACGCAGCCCCTTGGGTTTTACATCGCAACCGGAAGCCACCGGCTTACCCGCCGCCGTGCTCAACCCCGACTGCCGCGCCGCGTACAAAAGCCCCGTGGCTATAGTGGTCTTGCCGACGTCGGTATCGGTTCCCGTGATGAAATACGCAGCGCTCATCGTGGCGACCATCCATTGAGAAATTTCAAACTATTGCCTGCTTACTATAGCGTCCGTGTGACGGGCGCTGACTAAATAGATCATTCTTTAATCAATGTCAGGCTTCACGAGGATGGCGTACACCACCTGATACGTGGCCGGCAGGCCTTTTTCCTGACGAAACCTTTCGTATGCCTCTATTAAGGCCTGAATCCTGGCACGCCCGGTCAGACCGCCGGGTCGACCCGGATTGATATTGTGCGCGCCGAGCGCCTTGAGTTCATGGGTCAGGCTGCGCACGTCGGGATAGTGCAGCACATGAGGCAGCACTTTGAGGCTAAGCATATTTAAACCGCTGACAGCGCAGAGGCGTTGATACGCCTCGAACTCGCGGAAGCGGTTGACGTGGACCATCCCATCCACTGCCTGCCAGCTGTCGCGCAATTCAAACAGAGTTCCGACGCAGAGGCTGGCAAACGCAAACACGCCGCCCGGCTTCAGCACGCGACCCGCTTCGCTCAGTACCGCGGAAAAGTCCGGGCACCATTGCACCGCCAGGCTGGAGAACATCAGATCAATGCTCGCGTCGCCCAGCGGCAGGTTCTCCGCGTCGCCTGTTACGTAATGAGTGGCTCCCCCTAGAGGACGTGCATAACGCAGCATGCCTTCGGCGAGGTCGAGCGCAACGCCTTCGCTTTGCGGAAACATCTGCGCCAGCGTGCGGCTGAAACAGCCAGTGCCACTGCCCAGGTCAAGCCAGCGGGATGGCGCCGTCTTCGGCATCTGAGCCGGCAGTCGCGCCATCAATTCGGTGCCAACAGCGCGCTGCAAGTCGGCCACGCTGTCGTAGCTGACCGCCGCCTTCGAGAAGGACGCCGCCACCTGACGCTTGTCCGGCAGTGCCTGTTGCCCATTAACCTGTTGCTGTTTCACGGCTTTCAGCACCGCGCAGTGGGAAAGATCAGTCATCACCAGACTCGTGTAAAAACGCATGAACTGCAGCGGCGACGCCGTGCGGGTTTTCCAGAATAAAGGCGTGACTGGCCTGCTCAATCACGCCCACTTCGATATCAGGCTGGAGCGTAAGCAGGTCCGCCGACGCCTCCGCCGGTACCAACGCATCAAGACCGCCAAACAGGTGCAGTTGCGGGCCGCGAAACGCTTGCAGCGCTTTGCGCGTGTCCATTTGCTCAAGTAGCTTCAGGCCTTCGATCAAGCCGGCGCTGGTGCCGTGGGGTGCGCACGCTTTGAGCTGTCTCGACAACGCCCGCGGCTCCTCGGCACCTTGTACGCACAACAGACTGAAGCGCTTGAGCGTGGCGTCCGGATCGGCTTTGCAACCGGCAATGAACGCGTCGAAATCCGTTTGTGGCATCGCGTTGGGCCACTCGCTGCGGGCCACGAAGCAGACGTTGCTGGCGAACGTCGCCAGTCCGCAGCAGCGCTCGCCCCTGCGCGCAGCCAGTTCGGTAGCCAGCATGCCGCCCAGCGACCAGCCGCCCAGCCAGACGTTGTCGGGCAATGTCGAATCCAGCTCATCGAGCCAGTCGTCGAGGTTGTCGGTGTCCATGTCCGGCAACGGCTCGATCACGACCCGCAAATGTTCGTCGAGCCCTCGCAGCGCTGCGGCCAGCGGTTCAAGAGGAGAAACACCAAGGCCCCAGCCCGGCAACAGGATCAACTGATCACGCATGGTCCAGCTCCGAAGATTCGTCTACGCCCAGCAGCGGATAACACTGCTCCAGTGCCTGCAACAATAGCTGCACCTGCGCCTCGCTGTGGGCGGCGGACAGTGTCACGCGTAAACGCGCGCTGCCCGCAGGCACCGTCGGCGGTCGAATGGCGGTGACCATCACGCCGCGTTCTCGCAGCAATTGCGAGAGCCGCAACGCGCGCCCGCTGTCGCCGATCAGGATCGGCTGGATGGGCGTAAAGCTGTCCATCAATTCCAGGCCGAGGGCTTGAGCGCCGGCGCGGAACTGTTTGATCAGTGCCGTCAGGTGCTCCCGTCGCCAGTGTTCGGTGCGCAGCAGTTCGAGGCTTTTCAGCGTCGCGCAGGCCAGCGCCGGCGGCTGACTGGTGGTGTAGATGTAGGGGCGGGCGAACTGGATCAGCGTTTCGATCAACTCTTCGCTGCCCGCAACAAATGCGCCCGCTGTACCGAAGGACTTACCCAGGGTGCCGATCAGCACCGGGACGTCATCGATGCCAAGGCCGAAGTGCTCGACGATGCCTGCGCCACTCGCCCCCAGCGGGCCGAAACCGTGGGCATCGTCGACCATCAGCCATGCGTTTTTGGCTTTCGCCGCCTTGGCCAGCGCGGGTAGATCAGCGACATCGCCGTCCATGCTGAACACGCCGTCGGTCACCACCAGGGTGTCCCCCACTGCCTTGTCCAAACGGCTGGCGAGGCTGTTGCAATCGTTGTGCAGGTACCGGGAAAAACGCGCGCCGCTGAGCAGGCCGGCGTCGAGCAACGAAGCATGATTGAGGCGATCTTCCAGCACCGTGTCGCCCTGCCCCACCAACGCTGTGACCGTGCCGAGGTTGGCCATGTAGCCGTTGGAAAACAACAGCGCGCGGGGCCGCCCGGTGAACTCGGCGAGGGCTTCTTCGAGGGCGTGATGGGGCGTGCTGTGGCCAATCACCAAATGCGAGGCACCACCGCCGACGCCCCAACGTTCGGCGCCGGCTTGCCACGCCGCGATGACCTCGGGATGACTCGCGAGCCCCATGTAATCGTTGTTGCAGAACGCCAGCAGCGGCTTGCCGTCGACAATCACTTCAGGGCCCTGCGGGCTTTCCAGCAGGGGCCGCTGACGATAAAGGTGCTCGGCACGACGGGCAGCGAGACGTGCGTTCAGATCAAAGGACATGCAGGCCTCGGGTCAAGCCACTATGGGGGCTCAAACAGCCGCGTCGTAAAACAGCTCGCTGCTTTTCTGCTCGATCAAGGCTTGTTCGATGGCTGCCTGATGCACCTCGTCCGAGTGCTCTTCGCGCGCTTCTGGCTGAATGCCCAGACGCGAGAACAGCTGCATGTCTTTGTCGGACTGCGGGTTGGCGGTGGTCAGCAGCTTGTCGCCGTAGAAGATGGAGTTGGCGCCGGCGAAAAACGCCAGGGCCTGCATCTGGTCGTTCATGGCTTCGCGACCGGCGGACAGGCGGACGTGGGATTGCGGCATCAGGATGCGCGCGACGGCCAGCATCCGGATGAAATCGAACGGATCGATATCCTCGGCGTTTTCCAGCGGCGTGCCGGCGACTTTCACCAGCATGTTAATTGGCACGGATTCCGGATGCTCCGGCAGGTTGGCAAGCTGGATCAGCAGATTGGCGCGGTCGTCGAGGGATTCACCCATGCCCAGGATGCCGCCGGAGCAGATCTTCATGCCTGAATCACGCACGTACGCCAACGTCTGCAGGCGATCGCTGTAGGTGCGGGTGGTGATGATGCTGGTGTAGAAGTCCGGCGACGTGTCGAGGTTGTGGTTGTAGTAATCGAGGCCAGCGTCGGCCAGCGCCTGGGTCTGGTCCTGATCCAGCTTGCCGAGGGTCATGCAGGTTTCCAGGCCCATGGCCTTGACGCCTTTGACCATCTCCAGCACGTAGGGCATGTCTTTGGCCGACGGGTGCTTCCACGCCGCGCCCATGCAGAAACGGGTCGAACCAATGGCCTTGGCGCGTGCGGCTTCTTCCAGCACTTGCTGGACCTGCATCAGCTTTTCTTTTTCCAGACCGGTGTTGTAGTGGCCCGATTGCGGGCAGTACTTGCAGTCTTCCGGGCAGGCGCCGGTTTTGATCGACAGCAGGGTCGAGACTTGCACGCGGTTGGCGTCGAAATGAGCGCGGTGCACGGTTTGCGCCTGAAACAGCAGGTCATTGAATGGCTGTGTGAACAGCGCCTTGACCTCGGCTAGATTCCAGTCGTGACGCAGGTTGGCATTGATGCTGGCGCTCATGGGCGGCTCCTTGATGTTTTCTGGACGATGACCCGGGCGGCTTCGCCCAGCGGCAAAACCGGAAAGCCCACAGGCGCAACACGGATGTTCGGCATATTTAAGGAAGCGACATGCGCTGTCAACCATATAACGGGCGTGAGGTTTACATCTGGTTAGAAAACGTACAGACGTGTTTGTTGTGCGATGAATCCACGGATTCAAGCACCCCGATCTGCATGCCCTGTGAACGCGAACTCCCCTGGCTGATTGACCAGTGCGAGCGTTGCGCACTGCCCATGCCGATGTCCGGCCTCATCTGCGGCGCCTGCAATCGCCACCCTCCCGCCTTCAATGACGTTATCGCTCCGTGGCTTTACGACTTCCCGATCGACGCGCTAGTCCCACGCTTCAAGCATCAGGGAAAATGGCCGTTCGGCCGGCTGCTGGCGGAGCTGTTGGGCGAGACGCTGCATCATCGCTTCAATGACGGCCTGCGCCGGCCCGACTTTCTCATTCCGGTGCCCCTTGCCAAAAAGCGGTTGCGCCAGCGGGGCTTCAATCAGGCAGCGATGTTGGCGAATTGGCTCGGCGCTCGACTGGGACTGCCTGTCGATGAACGCGTGATTCGCCGCGTGAAAGAAACTCCCTCTCAACAGGGCCTGGATGCGAAAGCCAGAAAGCGCAATCTGGCGTCCGCCTTTGCACTGAAGGACGCCACGCTGATTTTCGGCAAGCACCTCGCACTGATTGATGACGTACTGACCACCGGATCGACGGCCAACGCACTGGCAGAACTGTTGCTCAAGGCCGGCGCTCAATCGGTGGACGTGTACTGCCTGGCAAGAACGCCGAAGCCTGGGGACTAAGCGGCCGAGAGATTAAGAAGTCCACAGCATTTGGGTGTCAGGCGTTTTGGCTTACACTCCGGCGTCATCACTTCCAGTGCATCCGACGCCTATGTCCCTACCGCCCTCCCTCACTCAGCATATGGTTCGTCGCCCTCACCGCATCGCGCTGTTGCAGCACATAGCCGAGCAGGGTTCGATCACCCGTGCAGCGAAGAGCGCCGGGCTGAGTTACAAGGCGACATGGGACGCCATCGATGAGCTGAACAATCTGGCACAGCAACCGCTGGTCGAGCGCAGCGTCGGCGGTCGAGGGGGCGGCGGCGCCAAATTGTCAGCCGAAGGCGAGCGGGTGCTGCGGCTTTATCAGCGCTTGCAAGCGTTGCAGACCCAATTGCTGGAAACCTCGGAGGAATCCGATGACCTCGCCCTGCTCAGCCGGCTGATGCTGCGTACCAGCGCGCGCAATCAGCTGCATGGCCAAGTCAGCGGCGTTTGCTCTCAAGGCCGCAACGACAGGATCACTCTGCAGCTCGCGGGCGGTTTGTCGATCGAGGCGCAGATCACCCACGACAGCACCTTGCGACTGGGGCTCGAAATCGGCACGGATGTGTTCGCCTTGATTAAGGCCGGCTGGCTGGAGCTACTGACGACCGACCAATCTGAAACAATCGGACACAATTGCCTCACCGGCAAAGTTGAAGAAATTCTCGACGCCGAGGATGGCCCGAGCGAGGTCAGAATCGTCCTTCCCAGTCACCAGATCCTTTGTGCAGTAGTCGAAGCGGACCGGCTGCACGCCTTGCAACTCAAGGCCGGCGGCGCTGTGAAGGTTCAGTTTGCGCCCTCCAATATTCTGCTCGGCACACCGCTGTAAGCGCCACTTGCACAAAACACCGAAGCCCGACTCGTCATCTGACCGACACAATAACGTCATCCGAACTGCATAGGGTTTTGCCCTAAACCGCAGGGAGCCCGTGATGACACTATTAAAAGATAACCAATCCACCGACCTCGAAAACATGGTTGGCCTGACCCGACGCGGATTCATCAGCGCGGGCGCCCTGTGCGGCGCGGCGATGTTCCTGGGCGGCAACCTGCTCAGCCGCAGCGTTATGGCCGCCAGTGTCAGCGCTGCCAACGGCACGCTGCTCGGCTTCGACAGCATCCCCTCCTCCACCGCCGACAGCATCAGTCTGCCGCCCGGTTATCGCTCCTCGGTCCTGATCAGTTGGGGCCAGCCACTGCACACCAACGGCCCGGCTTTTGACCCCAGCGGCAAAGGCACGGCGAAGATGCAGGAGCTGCAATTCGGCGACAACAATGACGGCATGAGCCTGTTTACCTTCCCCGGCGACAAGCCGGAGACCGCCAGCCGCGCACTGATGGCGATTAACAACGAATACACCAATTACCGTTACCTGTTCGATCACGGCAAAGATCCGCAGTCCGCCGAAGACGTGCACAAGGCCCAGGCCAGCGAAGGTGTATCGGTGATTGAGGTCAAGCGCGAAGGTCAGCAATGGGCGTTCGTGCAAGGCTCCAAATACAACCGACGCGTTCACGGCAATACGCCGATTCATCTGAGCGGCCCGGCCGCCGGGCATGAATGGTTGAAGACCGCCGACGACAAGACCGGCCAGAAGGTGCTCGGGACGTTCCAGAACTGCGCCAACGGCAAGACGCCGTGGGGCACCTATCTGACCTGCGAAGAAAATTTTACCGACTGCTTTGGCAGCAGCGATCCGGCACAGACCTTCGACGCCGCGACCAAACGCTATGGCGTGACAGCCGCCAGCAAGGAAGTGAACTGGCACCTGCACGATCCGCGCTTCGACGTCGCCAAAAACCCCAACGAACCCAATCGCCATGGCTGGGTGGTGGAGATCGATCCGTTCGATCCGAAATCCACACCGGTCAAACGCACCGCGCTGGGCCGCTTCAAGCATGAAAACGCTGCGCTGACCGAAACCAAAGACGGCCGCGTCGTGGTGTACATGGGCGACGATGAGCGCGGCGAGTTCATCTACAAATTCATCAGCCGGGACAAGGTCGATCACAAAAACCCCAAGGCCAACCGCGACATTCTCGACCAGGGCACGCTGTACGTGGCGCAGTTCGACACTGGCGACAGCAACCCCGATCACCCGAAAGGCCAGGGCAAATGGATTGAGCTGAGCCACGGCAAGAACGGCGTTGACGCGGCCAGCGGGTTCGCCAATCAGGCCGAAGTGCTGATTCATGCGCGCCTGGCGGCCAGTCAGGTCAAGGCGACGCGCATGGATCGGCCCGAGTGGATCGTCGTCAGCCCCAAGGACGGCCAGGTCTATTGCACATTGACCAACAACATCAAGCGCGGTGATGAAGGACAGCCGGTGGGCGGGCCGAATCCCCGCGCGAAAAACCAGTACGGGCAGATTCTGCGCTGGCAGGAAACCGGGTCAGATGCAGCCGCCATGGATTTTGCGTGGGACTTGTTTGTTGTCGCCGGCAACCCGGGTGTGCATGCAGGAACGCCTCAGGGGGGATCAAGCAACATCAATCCGCAGAACATGTTCAACAGCCCGGATGGCCTGGGTTTCGATATGGCCGGCCGATTGTGGATTCTGACGGATGGCGACGCCACCAATGCCGGTGACTTCGCCGGCATGGGCAATAACCAGATGCTGTGCGCTGACCCGGCCAGCGGCGAGATCCGCCGGTTTATGGTCGGGCCGGTGGGCTGTGAAGTCACCGGCATCAGCTTCGCGCCCGACCAGAAAGCCCTGTTCGTCGGCATTCAGCACCCCGGCGAAAACGGCGGCTCGACTTTCCCCGAGCACTTGCCGAACGGCAAGCCGAGGTCATCGGTGATGGTGATCACGCGAGAGGATGGCGGGGTGATCGGCGCGTAACCTGCGTTGTAATGCGCTCGACCTCATGTGCCGGCTGACAGACGCTGCTTAACGTGTAGGAGTGAGCTTGCTCGCGAAGGGGCCAGTATGTCCGCCGAGTTTTCTACGGATTGAACACCGCTTTCGCGAGCAAGGTGGGGCGCTACACCGGTCACACCCACAAAGAGAGCGGTCGTCTGTTGATGCAGCTTTCCAATCCGCATCGCACGCGCGGAAGTGAGCATCCCGCTGTGTCAGGTGCAACACGCCTGAGTTACCATGACTGGCCCGACGCGGCAGCCTGCTGCGCGCAGGAGTTAGCATGGCCCACCCGTTCGAAACACTTACACCTGACCTGGTGCTGGACGCCGTCGAGAGCATCGGCTTTGTCACCGACGCCCGTATTCTCGCGCTCAACAGCTATGAGAACCGTGTCTATCAGGTCGGCATCGATGAACAGCAGCCGCTGATTGCCAAGTTCTACCGGCCCGGTCGCTGGACCAACGAAGCCATTCTCGAAGAACACAGTTTCACGGCAGAACTGGCCGACGTCGAAATCCCGGTCGTCGCGCCCCTTGTGCACAACGGCCAGACCCTGTTCGAGCACGCCGGCTTTCGCTTTACCCTGTTCCCCCGTCGTGGCGGCCGCGCGCCAGAGCCTGGCAATCTCGAACAGCTCTACCGTCTCGGCCAGTTGCTGGGGCGCATCCATGCGGTCGGAGCCACGCGCCCCTTCCAGCACCGCGAAGCCCTTGGCGTGCAGAACTTCGGCCACAACTCGCTGAACTACCTGCTGGATAACAACGTGATTCCGCGCAGCTTGCTGCCGGCCTATGAGTCGGTTGCCAAGGACCTGCTCAAGCGCGTGGAAGACGTTTACGCCGCCACGCCCCATCAGAACATCCGCATGCACGGCGACTGCCACCCCGGCAACATGATGACCCGCGACGACATTTTTCATATCGTCGATCTCGACGACTGCCGCATGGGCCCTGCGGTGCAGGACGTCTGGATGATGCTCGCGGGTGATCGTCAGGACTGCCTGAGTCAGCTGTCGGAATTGATGGACGGCTACAACGAGTTTCACGACTTCGATCCCCGTGAGCTGGCGCTCATCGAGCCCCTGCGCGCGTTGCGCCTGTTGCATTACAGCGCCTGGCTGGCACGTCGCTGGGACGATCCGGCGTTTCCCCACAGCTTTTCCTGGTTCGGCACCGAGCGCTATTGGGGTGACCAGGTGCTGGCGCTGCGCGAGCAGTTGTCCGCGCTGAACGAGGAACCGCTGAAGCTGTTCTGAAAACGCGCAAACACTCTGTTGGAGCGTGGCTTGTCCCGCGAACTGGCGCGAAGCGGCAGCAATCCGAACACTCGATGTACCAGACGAGGCTAAATCGTCCGGTTTACGACTGCTGCGCAGCCGATCGCGGGACAAGCCACGCTCCTATACGTCAACCACACGTCCCACGCCTGCGCGACGTTCGGTTACCGAAACAGATAGAACCATCACCACAACAAAAAATTTGCCGAAGGACCACCCATGCAAGCTGCCAACCCGCGTCGCGGGTACATTCTGGGCCTGAGCGCCTACATCATCTGGGGGCTGTTTCCGATCTACTTCAAGGTGCTGGCCAGCGTCCCTTCACTGGAAATCATCGTCAATCGGGCGATCTGGTCAGCCATTTCCGGCTCGCTTCTGCTGCTGGTCTGGAAGCATCCGGGCTGGTGGCAAGAGCTGCGGGATAACCCCAAACGCCTCGCTATTCTCGCCTGCAGCGGCACGTTGATCGCCGCCAACTGGCTGATCTACGTGTGGGCCGTGAACAACAACCACATGGTCGAAGCCAGCCTGGGTTACTTCATCAACCCGCTGATCAACGTGATGCTCGGCATGGTGCTGCTGCGTGAAAGACTGCGGCCGTTGCAATGGGTCGCGGTGATGCTGGCGTTGATCGGTGTGCTTCAGCAGGTCTGGCAAGTGGGGAGCCTGCCGTGGGTGTCGCTCGCGCTGGCCTTCACGTTCGGCTTCTACGGCCTGATTCGCAAACAAGCACCGGTGGCTGCATTGCCCGGGCTGGTAGTGGAAACCTGGATTCTGGTGCCGCTGGCCGTGGGCTGGTTGATTTTCAACCCGCTGGCCCACAGCGCACAGCCGGAATTCTGGACAAAATCCGAGGCGCTCTGGCTGGCGGCGGCCGGTCCGGTAACTCTCGTGCCGCTGGTGTGTTTCAACGCCGCAGCAAGGCATTTGCCCTACGCGACCCTGGGCTTCCTGCAGTACATCGCGCCGACGCTCGTGCTGGCCCTGGCGGTTGTGTTGTACGACGAACACATGCCCTCGGCCACCTTGGTGACCTTCGCCTTCATCTGGTCCGGATTGGTCATCTACAGCTTCGACGCCTGGCGCTCACTGCGCAAACGCGCCCAGGCCTGATCAGGAAAAAGGAATCGCTGCAGGCCCGTCGAAAAAGCAGGGCCTGCAGCGCTTACATCGATTAATCGCCCGTCGGCAGGTGGAGTTCCACCATCAGGTCATCCGCCAGGGTTTCCAGCCGCTGCTGCAGCACCTCCAGCGAAAGGTCCATCGGCAACCCCAACTCGGCATGGGCGCGAAACAGCGTTTCGCTGCTCATGGGCGCGGGCTCGACACTGGTCACCAGATGCTCCAGGTTGACGCCTTGCTCGGCCAGCACGCGAGTGAGGTCGCGCACGATCCCGGCTCGATCATTGCCCACCAGTTCCATGGTGATGGGCCTCCACTCAGGCAAGGCTTCGGGGACGACTTCGGCGAACAATACGCGGATGCCTTTTGCCGAGAGCCCTTCCAGCGCGCTGCGAAGGGGCTGATGCGCGTCGACCGGCGCGCTGACCCGCAGAATCCCGGCGAACTGCCCGGCCATGTGTGACATACGGCTTTCCAGCCAATTGCCACCGTGATCGGCAATGCATGCGGCGAGCTGCTCGACCACGCCTGGCTTGTCCGGCGCGGACACCGTGACGATAAGATGATCCACAAACGACTCCTTTTTTATGTGCAGCGACTGAGGCCTGTTTAATACCACGCCTCATGGGTTGCGGGGTGGTTTTGGGGAGTATAGGCAGGTCTGCACTGCCCGCAGCGGCGTGAACCCATGAGGAATTTCTGTGTACGATTCGAATACTTTTCTGGAACAATCTGATCGCTCTTTGAGAACATCCCATACCGACGCGTGGCCGAATGCCTGAATTCGGTCGATCGCTGCAAATCAAGTCTGATTTTCACGCCGCAAACCGTCATGTAGTATCGCCTCGCGTGCACTACATAGATGTCAAATAGCTGAGCAGAGTGAGGCAAGCAATGACTGAACACGTTCAAGTCGGTGGCCTGCGGGTCGCCAACGTCCTGCTGGATTTTGTGAACAACGAAGCCATTCCCGGAACCGGCCTCGACGCCGCTGCATTCTGGGCCGGTGCCGATGCGCTCATCCACGAGCTCGCGCCGAAGAACAAAGCTCTGCTCGCCAAACGAGACGAATTCCAGGCGCGTATCGACGCCTGGCATCAGTCCAATGCCGGCAACGCCCACGACGCGGCCGCCTACAAGGCATTCCTGCTGGAAATCGGCTATTTGCTGCCAGAAGCGGCGGACTTCCAGATCACCACACAAAACGTCGACGAAGAAATCGCGCGCATGGCCGGCCCGCAATTGGTGGTGCCAGTGATGAACGCACGTTTCGCGCTCAATGCATCGAATGCCCGCTGGGGCTCGCTGTATGACGCGCTGTACGGCACCGACGCCATCAGCGAAGCGGGCGGCGCGGAAAAGGGCACAGGCTATAACCGGGTCCGCGGCGACAAAGTCATCGCCTTCGCTCGCGCCTTTCTGGACGAAGCCGCTCCTCTGGCGGCGGGCTCTCACGTTGACTCCACCGGCTACAAGCTGGTCGATGGCATGTTGATCGTCGGTCTCAAGGGCGGCAGCAACACCGGCCTGCGCGATGATGCCCAACTGATCGGTTTCCAGGGCGACGCCTTGGCGCCGACCGCGCTGCTGTTCAAGCACAACGGTCTGCACTTCGAACTCCAGATCGACGCCACGAGCCCGGTCGGCCAGACCGATCCGGCGGGCCTCAAAGACGTGCTGATGGAAGCGGCGCTGACCACCATCATGGATTGCGAAGACTCCATCGCTGCTGTCGACGCCGACGACAAGGTCGTGGTGTACCGCAACTGGCTGGGGCTGATGAAGGGCGATCTGTCCGAAGAAGTCTCCAAGGGCGGCAACAGCTTTACCCGTACGATGAATCCCGACCGCGTCTACACCTCGCCCACCGGCGAACCCGTCACGCTGCATGGCCGCTCGCTGTTGTTCGTGCGCAACGTCGGTCACCTGATGACCATCGATGCGATCCTCGACAATCAGGGTAACGAAGTGCCGGAAGGCATTCTTGATGGTCTGCTGACCAGCCTCGCGGCGATCCACAATCTCAAGGGCACTACCTCCCGCGCCAACAGCCGCACGGGCTCGATGTACATCGTCAAACCGAAGATGCACGGCCCGGAGGAAGTGGCGTTTACCAACGAGTTGTTCGGGCGTATCGAGGCGGTGCTGAACCTGCCGCGCAACACGCTGAAAGTCGGGATCATGGACGAAGAGCGCCGCACCACGATCAACCTCAAGGCCTGCATTCAGGCGGCGAGCGAGCGTGTGGTGTTCATCAACACGGGCTTCCTGGACCGCACCGGCGACGAGATTCACACGTCGATGGAAGCGGGACCTGTCGTACGCAAGGCGCAGATGAAGGCGGAAAAGTGGATCGGCGCGTATGAAAACTCAAACGTCGATATCGGCTTGAAATGCGGCCTGCAAGGGCGCGCGCAGATCGGCAAAGGGATGTGGGCGATGCCTGACTTGATGGCCGCGATGCTCGAACAGAAAATCGCCCATCCACTGGCCGGCGCCAACACCGCCTGGGTGCCTTCACCTACCGCCGCTGCGCTGCACGCACTGCATTACCACAAGGTGGACGTGTTCGCGCGTCAGGCCGAGCTTGCCCAGCGCACGCCGGCCTCGGTCGATGACATTCTGACCATCCCATTGGCGCCGAACACAGACTGGACGGCCGAGGAGATCCAGAACGAGCTGGACAACAACGCCCAGGGCATCCTCGGTTATGTGGTGCGCTGGATCGATCAGGGCGTGGGCTGCTCGAAGGTGCCGGACATCAACGACATCGGCCTGATGGAGGACCGCGCAACGCTGCGAATTTCCAGCCAGCACATCGCCAACTGGCTGCGCCACGGCGTGGTGAGCGAGCAGCAGGTGATGGAAAGCCTCAAACGCATGGCGCCGGTGGTGGACCGTCAGAACGCAGGTGATGCGCTGTATCGCCCGCTGGCACCGGATTTCGCCAGCAACATCGCGTTTCAGGCAGCGGTTGAGCTGGTGATCGAGGGGACACGGCAGCCCAATGGTTACACCGAGCCGGTACTCCATCGTCGCCGTCGGGAGTTCAAGGCGAAACACGGGGCTTAATCAGCGCCCAAACAAAAAGGCGGTGTCCAGGTAAATGGACACCGCCTTTTCTGTTTCACCACTCGGTCCATTGCAGGAGCGCGCTTGCCCGCGATTGCGGTATGACTTTGATGGAGATATCGCCTGCCAGATTGCATTCGCGGGCAAGCGCGCTCCTACAGTGGATACGGTCATACAGGCAGAACGTACTCACCCCGTCGGCGCCCCTATCAAAAGGGCGGCGCTCTTACGCCATTTCCAGTTCCCGCTTCACCAGTCGCAACAGCTGCTTGGTGTTGATCGGCTTGAGCAGAAAATCCACCACGCTCAAATGCATCGCATCAATGGCGTCGCGGACGTTGGCGTCGCCGGACACGATAATGATCGGCAGCTCCGCGCGGTCCGATTCGCGCACCCGACGGATCAGGTCCAGCCCGTCGCACGGCGCCATGCGCAGATCGGTGATCAGCAGCGCAATGGACGGCCGGGTCTGCAGCAAATGCATGGCACTGGTGCCGCCGGCGGCGGTGATGCAGCTGATGTCATTGAGACTGAGAATTTCGGCCAGAACTTCCCGAGCATCCTTGTCGTCGTCGACGATCAACACCCGATGTGGCGATTGGGACGCAGGCGCGAGCATCACCTCATTGAGGGCTTCGCGCTCTTCATCACTCAAAATACTGTGATCGAACATACCCGTCTCATCTTCCTGTCGACTTCAATTCTGACAGCGCAAACGATTGATACGCTGCACATCCTGTCGGCTTCATGCCGGGGCCTGAGGCCTGACGCTAACTGCATCGCTGCGGTTTTACACCTTGGTTCGATGCGATCCAACGCCTTTGCAGTCACGTAAGACTTACGTCCAATGGGCACTGCCCGATAAGCGGTCGACCATGGGGTCAATAAAAACAAGCGGTATCGGTCATGAGCAAAGCGGACGCTTTTACCCAGGCAGGCAAAACAGCCGTTCTGCAGAACATCCACGGCACGATGCAGTTCCTGCAAAAATTCCCGCCGTTCAACCAGATGGAAAACGCCCATCTGGCCTACCTTGTCGAACAGTGTCACCTGCGTTTCTACGCTATAGACGAAAGCATCATCAAGCCTAGCGATGGGCCAGTAGAACATTTTTACATCGTCAAACAAGGCCGGGTCGTGGGTGAGCGCCCCCATTCGGCAAAAGGCGGCACCGAAACCACGTTTGAAATCACCACGGGCGAGTGTTTTCCCCTAGCGGCGCTGCTCGGCGAACGCGCCACGCGAACCGAGCATTTGGCGGCCGAAGACACCTTCTGCCTGCAACTGAATAAACAAGCCTTTATCAAGCTGTTCGCGCTCTCCAATGAGTTCCGCGACTTCGCCCTGCGCGGCGTCAGCAGCCTGCTCGATCAGGTGAATCAGCAAGTAAAGCAGAAGGCGGTGGAAACACTCGGCACGCAATACTCACTGAATACGCGACTGGGTGAGCTGGCGATGCGTCATCCGGTGACCTGCTCCCCCGACACGCCGCTGCGTGAAGCCGTGCGGCAGATGGATGAGCAGCAAGTCGGCAGTATCGTGATCGTGGACGAGGCCAAGGCGCCGCTGGGTATTTTTACGCTGCGCGATCTGCGTCAGGTCGTCGCCAACATCGACGCTGATTTCGGCGAGCCCATCGAACGCAGCATGATTCAGGCGCCGTTCTACCTGAGCCCGGACGCCAGCGCCTTCGATGCGGCCATTGCCATGACCCAGCGGCATATCGCCCATGTCTGCCTGGTCAAGGATCAGCGTTTGTGTGGCGTGGTCTCCGAACGCGACCTGTTCTCCCTGCAGCGCGTGGATCTGGTGCATCTGGCACGCACCATCCGCAGCGCGCCGCGCATCGATTCGCTGGCCAACCTGCGCGGCGACATCGTTCAACTGGTGGACCGGATGCTCGCCCACGGCGCCTCGTCCACCCAGATCACCCAGATCATCACGCTGCTCAACGATCACATGGTCTGTCGCGTCATCGAACTCACGCTGGAAGAGAAAGGCGATCCCGGCATCGCTTTCAGTTGGCTGTGCTTTGGCAGCGAAGGCCGGCGCGAGCAAACGCTGTACACCGATCAGGACAACGGCATTCTGTTCGAAGCCGGGGACGCCGCCGAGGCCGCCGCAATACGCGGCCGGTTGTTGCCCATTGCCGAGCGGATCAATCAAAGCCTGGCGGTGTGCGGATTCGCGCTGTGCAAGGGCGGGATCATGGCGAGCAATCCACAGCTGTGCCTGTCGCGCATCGAGTGGGCACGGCGATTCGGCTCGTTCATTCGCGAAGCCACGCCGGAGAACCTGCTGTCGTCTTCTATCTATTTCGATCTGCGCGTGGTCTGGGGCGATGAAAGCGGCGGTGATCAGTTGCGTCAGAGCATTCTTGCGCAGGTCGCAGACAACGCCTTGTTCCAGCGCATGATGGCCGACAACGCCCTGCGTCAGCGCCCACCGGTGGGCCGCTTCAAGGACTTCGTGGTCGCCCGCAAAGGCAGTGAAAAAGACACGCTGGATCTGAAGACCCAGGGCCTGACGCCATTCGTCGACGGGGCGAGATTGCTGGCCTTGGCCAACGGCGTCGAGGCGAGCAACACGCTGGACAGGCTGCGTCAGCTGGTGGCAAAAGAGGTGATCGATCCGCTGGACGGTGCGGCATATGAAGAGGCTTATCACTTCATCCAGCAAACCCGTATGCAACAACATCAGCAGCAGAACCGGCAAAACCTGCCGTACTCCAATCGCATCGACCCGGATGTGCTCAATCATCTGGACCGGCGCATTCTGCGTGAGTCGTTCCGTCAGGCGCAGCGGCTGCAGACCAGCCTCACTGTGCGCTACCAACTGTAAGCGACTGATCATGAATTTGTTCCGCTGGTTCAAACCATCCAAACGCGCCCTCGTTCCTGAACTCACGCCGGAACAGCAACAGCGCCTGCACGCCCTGCCCGGGCCCTGCGCGCGGGATCAGAAGACACTGCGCCAACAACGGTGGGTGGTGGTCGATCTTGAAACCAGCGGACTGAATCTGCAGCGGGACGAGGTGCTGTCGATCGGCGCCGTGGTCATCGAAGATGGCGCGATCGATCTGGGGCAACAGTTCGAGCGTACGCTGATGCGCACCGATCACAAACTCGGCCCGAGCGTATTGATTCACGGGCTGGGGCCCACCGCAATTGCGGCAGGCAGCGAGCCGGTGGAAGCGCTGCTGGATTTCATGACATTCGTGGGTGACAGCCCGCTGCTGGCATTTCACGCGGCGTTCGACGAGCACATGCTGGGGCGTGCATTAAAGGAAAGCCTGGGCTATCGCCTGCTGCACCCCTTCATCGATGTCGCTCACATCGCGCCCTTCATTTGCCCGAACGCGAATTTGCGTCAGGCAGGCCTGGACGACTGGACGCGATTCTTCGGGCTCCACGCCGAAGAGCGTCATCATGCCAGCGCCGATGCGCTGGTGACCGCCGAACTCGCGATGATCCTGTTCAGCCACGCTAGGCGACAGGGGATCGATACCCCCGCACAGCTTGAGCAAGGTGTGGCGAAATGGCGACGGCAGCAGCAATCCCATTCGTTTTAGCTTCTGCCCTGCCCCGTCTTGGTCTGGATCACGACTGACCTTACAAACCCAATGGTCGATTCTTACGTCAACCGTTCGGCTTCTTCCTACAAGGACCAATTGCCAGCATTGGGCGGCTCTGACACAATCGCGAACAATTCTCGTTAGCCCCTTTGTTCTCCTCGGTGCGCTCGTGTCGTCACTTCAAAGTCCCCAGCAGCAGCTTGTCGGAACGCTCTATCGGGACCATCGCGGCTGGCTGCTGGGCTGGCTCAGACGTAACGTCGCCTGCCCCCACCGCGCCGAAGACCTGAGTCAGGACACATTCATTCGCCTGCTGGGCCGCGAGCAATTGCTTGAACCCCGCGAGCCCCGGGCCTTTCTGGTTTCAATCGCGAAAGGCTTGTTGTTCGACCATTTCCGGCGAGCCGCGCTGGAGCAGGCGTATCTGGACGAGCTGATGCTGATTCCCGAGGGCGAACAACCTTCGCTGGAAGAGCAGCAATTGATTCTCGAAGACCTCAAAGCCATCGACCGTCTGCTGGGCAAGCTGTCCAGCAAGGCGCGCGCCGCCTTTTTGTATAACCGCCTGGACGGCATGCCCCACGCGGAGATCGCCTCAAAGCTCGGCGTCTCGGTACCCCGTGTGCGTCAGTACCTGGCGCAGGGCTTACGCCAGTGCTACATCGCGCTGTATGGCGAGCCAACATGAGCCGTATTTCCACCCGACCTGTTTCATCCCACGTGCTGGACGCCGCCATCGCCTGGCAACTGTGCCTGGACTGCGGCCGGGGCAGCGAAGCCGAGCGTGAAGAATTCGCCAAGTGGTACGCCGCCAGCGACGAGCATGCCCGGGCCTGGATGCAGCTGGGCATGGTCGATCAGCGTTTCGCCGGGACCACGGGCCCGGCACGTTCGGCGCTTTTGCGGTCCCGTGACGGGATGGGCTTGCGTCTGCGCAAGCTGGGCCGCGGGTTTGCAGGGGTCGCGCTGGCGATGGGATTGACGCTGTTCCTGGGTGATCGCCTGCTGCCGGTGGATTACTGGCTCGCAGACCTGCGCACCGCCACCGGCGAGCAACGCACGATTCGGCTGTCGGATAACACGCTGATCCGCCTCAATACGCACAGCGCGCTGGACGTACGATTCGACGAAAAACAGCGGCGGATCGTGCTTCAGGAAGGCGAGATCTTCGTGGAAACCGGGAGCCACAACGACGCGCGTCCGTTCATCGTCGAAACCCCTGAAGGGCAGATGCGCGCGCTGGGCACGCAGTTTCTGGTCAAGCGGCAGGCCGACGGCACGCTGCTGAGCGTGCTGCAATCAGCCGTCGCCGTGCACCCGCAAGCATCGAATCATGAGAAGGTGCTGAACGAAGGGCAGCAGATGTTGATTCATCGCAACAGCCTCGGGCCCATGCTTGCCGTTGCACCCGGCACCGGCGCCTGGATGCGCGGCATGCTGGTGGTCGATAACGCCCGTCTGGCAGACGTGGTCGCGGAGCTTGCCCGTTATCGTCAGGGCCATCTCGGCGTAGCGAACGACGTCGCCGACCTGCGCATCACCGGCAGCTTTCCGCTGACCAACACCGACCTGGCGCTCAAGGCACTGACACCCACGCTACCCGTGCAGATCGAAGCGCGTACGCCGTGGTGGGTGACGGTGGTCGGCAGCGAGAAAGAGCCCGCGACTGCGCTTTAATCCGGGGTTCGCCAGCAAGCCGGCTCAGGTAATGGACTGTCGTAGCCTACGGATTCAACGCAGCTCACTTGTAGGAGCGCGCTTGCCCGCGAATGGGGATTATCAGCCACTGGATAAGTTGGCTGGCCCACCGCAATCGCGGGCAAGCGCGCTCCTACAGTGTTTTGCGCCTGGCGCCGGAGATCTCAAGCTGTAGCCGGTTTGCTGGCGAATGCGTCGGGTCGCTCAGCGTAGATATTTCTGGTCTGTGATCAGCCAAGAGGATCCTTGCGCTCGCCAATCAAAATTATTTTCGCCCGGCCCTATCACTTTTCAGATCTCGTTCGGCACATAGACATTGAGAACCATTTCCATCGAGGTGCCGTTCATGTCCCGCACGCTTCACACCCTTCTGCGACCGAGCCTGCTGGCTATCGCCGTCGCCATTGCCGCGCCGCTGCTCAGTGCGCCGCTGATGGCCGCTTCCCAGGCTTCCAGCGTCCGCATCTACGATCTGCCGGCCGCGCCGTTGTCGATGACGCTGACGCAGATTGCCAGTCAAGCGGGCCTGGCCCTGTCGCTGGATCCGGCATTGGCAGCAGGCCGCACGTCGGCGCCGGTTCAGGGGCAGTTCGACGCTTCTGGCGCGATGGGCCAGGCACTGCGCGGCACCGGCTTGCAATTGAACCTGACGACAGCGGGGACCTACACCCTGGTGGCTGCACCTGAAGGGGCGATGGCACTGCCGGCCACCAGCATTCAAGGCAGTCGGGAAAGCTTCGAAAGCGCGTGGGGCCCGGCGCAGGGATACGCCGCGAGTCGCACCGCAGCCGGCACCAAAACCGATACCGCGCTGGTTGAAGCGCCGCGCTCGATATCGGTCGCGACCCGGCAGCAGATGCAGGATCGGGGCGTGCAAAATCTTGATGATGCTGTGAAGTACATGCCAGGGATCGTTTCCAGCAGTTTCGGCAGTGACACTCGCGCCGACTGGCTACGCGTGCGCGGTTTCGAGCCGACTCAATTCCTCGACGGTCTGCCCATAGCAAAAGGTGTGTACGCCAACCCGAAACTCGATACCTGGAATCTGGATCGCGTTGCTCTGTTAAGGGGCCCGGCGTCATCGGTATACGGCCAGACCCCACCGGGCGGCCTGCTGGATATGGTTAGCCGCCGCCCCCAAGCCGAAGCCAGCCATGAGGTAGAGGTTCAGTACGGCAGTGACAACCATCGCCAGATCGACTTCGCTACCACGGGCAAAATTGACGATGAGGGTCAGTTTCTCTACAGCTTAAGCGGTGTAGTCCGAGACAGCGGAACCCAGATCGATCACATCGACAACAAGCGCTATAACATCGCTCCCAGCCTTACATGGAACATCGACCCGGACACAAAGCTGACATTCCTCACCCAGTTCACGCGTGACGATACGGGCATCACCAGCCAGTTCCGTCCGATTCAGGGTACGAAGATCAGCATGCCGTTCGGCGATATTTCCCACCATAAGAACTTGGGAGATCCTGACTGGGAGTACTACGACCGAACGTTTTACGCGCTAGGTTATGCATTCGAGCATCGCTTCAATGACACATGGCAGTTTCGCCAAAATCTGCGCTACACAAAATCAGATCTGTCGTTCCAGTCCATCACCCCGGGCTCCTATCCATTTACCCAAGTTGATGACCAAGGCAATCTGGGATCACGTACTACCACCAGTACGGATGAGGACATTTCCCAGTTCGCCGTGGACAACAACTTGCAAGGTGATTTCTCCACCGGAGACGTTGCTCACACCTTGCTGATTGGCCTGGATCAGCAGCGTAGCAATACCAACTACACCTCAATCTTTGGAAGTGCACCGGGCATCAATGTAAATAACCCTGTGTATGGATTACCGATCACTCGCCCGCCTCGTTCCTCTGCGTTCTACGACTATGACCAGAAAACCGTTCAGACGGGCATCTATGTTCAAGACCAGATGGCTCTCGATCAATGGAGGCTCACGCTCGGTGGACGTGAAGACTGGGTTCACACGGGCACGAAGTTTTTCAATAAAGATGATGCGACCAACACCGAGCGTGACAAGGCGTTCAGCGGAAACGCGGCAATCAGTTATGTATTCGATGCCGGTTTTGTGCCTTACCTGTCCTATGCCGAGTCCTTTCAACCCACCAGCAACGCCACCGCTTCGCCCACTGAGTCGTTCAAGCCTACGGAAGGGAAGCAATGGGAGCTGGGTATCAAGTACCAGCCTCCGGGCAGCAGCACTCTGCTTAGCGCAGCGATATACGATCTGACGCAAAAGAACGTCGCGGTTACTACTACCAACAGTAGTGGGGTCTCGATTACCAGTCAGACGGGCGAGGTTAAGGTGAGAGGCCTAGAGCTAGAGGCCGTCTCCGACCTTACCGACAATCTGAAACTGATTGCCGCCTACACGCTAGCCAAATCCGATGTGCAAAAAGGTGACTTCAAGGGAAACCGCCTTCAATTGATGCCTAACCAACAAGCCTCGCTATGGACGGACTACACCTGGCATGAGGGCGTGCTGGACGGTTTCGGTATCGGCGGTGGAGTGCGGTACACCGGTAATACCTATGGTGATCAGGGCAACACCTGGCTCGGCAAAGCAGACGCCTACACTGTCTTTGATGCCACCGTTCATTACGACCTTGGCCGAGTAGTCAACACACTCAAGGGCACGACCGTTGCTGTCAAAGCCACCAACCTTTTTGACAAAGATTACATCTCAACCTGTGACAGCTTCTATTGCTACTACGGAGACCAACGAAGCGTGGTTGCCAGCGTGAATTACAAATGGTAATGCTTTAAACTCTCATTACCCGAAACAAGGGCCGCTCCTCCACAGCGGCCTTTTTTGCTTTCGCTTACTCCGGATTTCCACATGAAGAGCCAAACCATCCGCCGCTGGTCGTTCATCCACACGTGGACCAGCCTGATCTGCACGGCATTCCTGCTGATGTTGGCGATCACTGGCTTGCCGCTGATCTTCAGTCATGAAATCGCCCATCTGACAGGCGATGCACCGGAATTCAAGGAAATGCCCGCCGGCACCCCGCATCTGGACCTCGAGCAACTGGTCCGCTCAGCCGAAGCCCACCGCCCCGGCGATGTGATGCAGTATTTCGGCTGGGACGACGATGACCCCAACGGCGTCTACGCCATCATGGGCAAGACCGCCGGCGGCGACCCGAACGAATCCCACAGCTTCATGCTCGACGCGCGCACCGGAGAAGCGATGGAAACGCCGAACGCCAACGGCGGTTTCATGATGATCATGCTGCGCCTGCACGTGGACATGTACGCGGGGCTGCCGGGCAAGCTGTTGCTGGCATTCATGGGACTGCTGTTTGTCATGGCGATCGTGTCCGGCGTCGTGTTGTACGCGCCCTTCATGCGCCGACTGGATTTCGCCACGGTGCGGCCGAATAAATCCACGCGGGTACGCTGGCTTGATCTGCACAACCTGATCGGCGTCGTCACGCTGACCTGGGCCATGGTCGTCGGTCTGACCGGCGTGCTCAACGCTTGCGCAGATCTAGTGATTGCGCAATGGCGCACCGACGCGCTGATGACCATGATCGCGCCGTACAAGGACGCTCCGCCTCTGGCCGAACGCGCACCGGCAACCCGGTTGATCGACATCTCCAAAGCCACCGTCCCCGGCGCTGAGCCGAGCTTCATTGCGTTTCCCGGCTCGCGTTTTTCCAGCGAGCATCACTACGCCGTGTTCATGAAAGGCGACACGCACCTGACGTCTCACCTGCTCACTCCCGTGCTGGTCGACGCGCAGGACCTGCACGTGACCGCAACACTGGGACGCCCGTGGTACATGGACGCTCTGCTGCTGTCGCAACCGCTGCACTTCGGTGACTACGGCGGCATGCCCATGAAAATCCTCTGGGCCGCGCTGGACGTACTGACCATCATCGTCCTCGGCAGTGGCTTGTACCTGTGGTGGGTCCGTCGTCGCGCTGCCGTCGCCGTTGCGAAAGCGGTCGCCGTAGAGGCGGAAGTCGCATGACCCGACACAAAAAGCATTCGGCGTTCTGGAAGACCTTCGGCACGCCCGGCTGGATCGCCCTGCTGACCGCAGTCGGCCTGTTCGCCGCGCTGCTCGGCGACGGTGCGTGGGATGTACTCGCCTGGGTGGGCATGGCCATTCCGACCTGGTACAGCTGCAAAGGACTGATGGCGCGCAAGCGGGTTTGATTCACCGAAGCCCCGCTTCTACATGATTGACATCGAATCGTACCCAATGAACCGGTTTGCCTTGACGATGGCAGGCGCGCGCGCATCCGCAGTAAAGCATCGCTTCCTGCCTGGCATCCCTTAGTTATAAGCCGAACAAGTCTGTAAGAAGCTTCCCTCAAAACAACAGTAAGCGTCCTGCACGCTCCGACACCCACGCGGGCCTCCCCTGCGAGTCACCCTCCCGATAATCGATATTCCGCCCTGGCAGGGCATCCACAATATCCATCGGGAAGACCCACCATGGCGCTCGACGCATTTTTGAAGATTGACGGCATTCCTGGCGAAGCACTGGATGAGCAGTGCAAAGACTGGATTGAAATCACCGGGTATTCGTTCGGCACCTACCAGTCCGCGTCCGTTACAGCCAGCACGGCAGGCGGCGCAACTTCAGGGCGTACCACGCTCAGCAACCTGACGCTGACCAAGATGCTCGACAAGTAGAGCTGCAAACTGATGGCAGCCAACTGCGCCGGAGAGCACTTCAAGGAAGTGAAGCTTTCCGTCCACCGTGCAGGGGGCGACAAAATGAAGTTCTACGAAATCATTCTCGAAGAAGTGATCATTGCCGAATACAACCAACTGGCCAACGACGGCATTCCCACCGAACTCATCCAGCTCAACTACGGCCGTATCCGATCGACCTACACCCTGCAAAAAAGAAACGACGGGAGCGCGGCCGGCAGCGTAACGGGCGGATGGGACAGGATCGGCAATAAGCAATATTGCTGAGCGAGGGACATGTCATGGACTTCGAACGTACCCAACATGTCGGCCATTACGGTGTCGTGTTTACGCTTATTCACTTCACCGTGCAGCCGGACGATGCCGCATCGTTGAGAACGATCAACCTACCGGAAATAACCAAGGGCCATTTTGAGGTTATCCGGTTGATTGAGGAAACCTACGAGCGAATGCTTGCACAGGGGCGGCCTTGCCGGATGGTGCTTGCGGTGTCACAACCAGTGAGCCGGAACTCAGCAGACATGCTTAATGATCAGAGGGCTACGATAGGAACCCTGGTTGGCTCCATCGGAGGAAAACTTGCGTCACCGTTAGGGAGCATCGCGGAAAAGATCGCTGGAACAACATCCGCCTCGGCGACCAAAAACAGATTGCCGACCTTTCATTCAGGAGACGTCATCGTCAGTATTGATGCCCAAGTGTCAGGTGGCATCGGTCCTCAACGCTCGTCAGCATCCTTGATCCTGAAAGTAAACGGCGGCCGATGATGGGAACAGGTCTGTCCCTGGCAATTATGGTTTTTGTATTCTGGGGTATACGTCGAATCACCGTACCAAGGCTCTATCAATTCTTGACTGGCTTGGCGCTGATAGTCTTCTACTTCAAGTACGTCATCTCATGGATTGTTGCCGTGGAAGAAGTACGAAATGCTTACTTCCTGGATTACGAAACACTGTTATTTGGCATTTTCTATCTCGGAGTAGACCTAGTGATCTACAGCTGGTGGCGTGACGAAGAGCCAAAGTAGCGAACCGCATTCCTCACCAGCCAACTGGCTTGTCCCACGCTCCTCCTGGCGCGGGGCAAGCACTTTCCGCCATTCTCGTCATCATACGACTTGTTGGTATTCTTCCCCTCAGCGCCACATACCGCCCACAAGCCTAATCCTCCCAAAATCGCCCCAAAATCGCTCACTCTGCGGCCCCGAGCCAATCCCTACCGTGACAAGGCCGTTACATTAAGAAATATAATGAGCCCTTAGCGGTATTTCAATTGACAAGAAATCGTGCATTTGACTAAATCCAGTCGTACGACGACGTATAACGATCGCCGCCAAATAAAAACAATACCCAGAGTGGACTCGATGAAAATCAAAGGCATCCGTTGGTGGATGGTCGCGCTGATAACCGGCGGCCTGATCGTCAACTATCTCGCGCGCAACACCCTCTCCGTCGCCGCTCCCACCATGATGAGCGAGCTGAACATTTCCACCGAACAGTACTCGCACGTCGTCATCGCGTGGCAGATGGGCTATGCCTTCATGCAGCCCGTTGCCGGCTATGTGATCGACGCCATCGGCACGAAGATCGGCTTTGCAGTGTTTGCCATCGCCTGGTCTGTGGCGTGCGCATCGGCGGCCATGGCCACCGGTTGGCAGAGTCTGGCGTTCCTGCGCAGCTTGCTGGGCATTACTGAAGCGGCGGGATTTCCTGCAGCGATCAAAGCGACCACTGAGTGGTTTCCGGCCAAAGAGCGCTCGGTCGCCATCGGCTGGTTCAACATCGGTTCGTCGATCGGCGCGTTGCTGGCCCCTCCCCTGGTGGTCTGGGCGATTCTGCACAGCGGCTGGCAGATCGCGTTCATCATCGTCGGCGGCTTGGGCCTGCTGTGGAGCGCGGGCTGGATGTTCTTGTACAAGCACCCGCGCAATCAGCGTTTGCTGGGTGACGAGGAGCGCGATTACATTCTTGCCGGTCAGGAATCCCACCTGAAGGACGCGCCGACCAAGCACGCCAGCTGGAAGAAGATCGTCGGCACCCGTAATTTCTATGCGATCGCTTCGGCACGCATGCTGTCGGAGCCGGCCTGGCAGACGTTCAACGCCTGGATTCCGCTTTACCTGATGACCGAACGCCACATGAACATCAAGGAAATCGCGATGTTTGCCTGGCTGCCGTTTCTCGCCGCCGACATCGGCTGCGTGTTGGGCGGTTACCTGAGCCCGTTTTTCTACAAGCACTTCAACGTGTCGCTGCTGACGTCGCGCAAGATGGTGATGGTGTTGGGCTCGCTGTGCATGATCGGCCCTGGCTGCATCGGTCTGGTGGACAGCCCTTATGTCGCCATCGCGCTGCTGTGCGCCGGCGGCTTTGCGCACCAGACGCTGTCGGGCGCCTTATACGCAATCACGTCGGACTCCTTCGGCAAGAACGAAGTGGGCACCGCAACGGGCCTCGGTGGCATGTTCGGGTTTCTGGGCGCGGCGCTGTTCACGCTGGTGCTCGGGATCATGGTCACCAAAGTCGGCTACAGCCCATTGTTTGTGGCGCTGGCGGCTTTCGATCTCATCGCCGCCACCATCATCTGGTTTGTTGCCAAGCCGCTGTTGACCGGCACACCTTCGGCGCAATCCGGAAGTGCATCGGCTGACTCGGCAGATGGGGTCCCGACGGTCTGACATTCAGGTCCGGGCCGTCGTAAATCGGCCCGGCAACCCATGGGGATATTGCGCAGCGTCCTTGCCCTCACTAGTCTGGAGGGCCAGGCCGATCAGAGGAATGTCCATGTCTGCGCCCAGCATGACGCTGTATTACAACGCCGCTTCGCCCTTCGCGCGCAAGGTGATGATCTTGCTTCATGAAACCGGACAGTCAAACCGGGTGAGTCTGAAAGCAGTAGCGCTTACCCCTGTCAGCCCCGACGTTGAAGTCTGTCGCGACAATCCGTGCGGAAAAATTCCGGCGCTGTGTCTGGCCGACGACAACGTGATCCATGACAGCCGGGTGATTCTCGAATACCTGGATCAACAGCACGTCGGCAACCCTCTCATTCCCAAAGAAGGCTCGGCGCGCTGGCGGCGGTTGACGCTTGCGTCGCTGGCCGATGCCCTTATGGACGCTGCGCTGCTCATCCGTTACGAGACCTTCCTGCGGCCCGAGGAAAAACACTGGTCGGAATGGCTCGACGCCCAGCAGGAAAAAATCGCTCGCACGCTGGCCTACTTCGAAGCCGAAGCCGTCACTGAATTGAGTACGCACTTCGACGTCGCGTCGATCAGCGTGGCCTGTGCGCTGGGCTATCTGGATTTTCGCCAGCCGAATCTGGGCTGGCGCAGCAGCTACCCGCGACTGGCGAACTGGTATTACGAAGTCAGTCAGCGGCCATCGATGCTGGAGACTCAGCCGCCTGCCTGATTGCTTTCAAATCACAGATATCAACGAAGTCGGATTCATTCGCGCGCCGCGGATCAATCCGCCTCGATGAGGGCTGCGCTGTCGGACCGCGAGGGAATCGGCCTTCGTCAGTCCGCAGCCAGTTCGCTATCTCCACTGCAAGCCCGTGCCCGATCTGCTGGTCTTCACGCAGTCCCACCCGACTACTCATGACTCACCTCGACCACCAACCCGGCAGGTTTTGCGGGACGTTGCGCGAGGGCATACCAGTCCAGTTTGCGCGTCAGCACCATGAACACGCCGAGGACACCGAACAGCAGCAACGCCCCCATCAGCAAGGCGTAGTCTTCGGCACCGAGCAGGCCGTAAAGCAATGCATACAGGATTCCCAGCGCCACGCCGAAAGCCAGTCCGTGACGAACGCTGCCAAGCACATGGCAGACGTAGAACCCGATCAGCGCCACACAGGCACTGGCCGACACCAGGTACGCGAGCGTGAAGCCCAGGTGTTCGGACAGCGACAACAACAGCAGATAGAACAACGCCAGCGACGCACCGACCAGAGCGTATTGCACCGGGTGGACCGCCAGCCCTTTGAGTACTTCGAACAGCAGGAAGCCCGCGAACGTGAGCGTGATGAAGAGCAGCGCATATTTGATCGAGCGATCGCTCTTGAGGTACTGGTCGACTGGCGATATGAAGCTCACGCCGAAACTGCGACCGGCGAACTCGGAACACACTTCGCTGGATGAACAGCGGTTGAGAATTTCCTGCAGATTGGTTGCGAAGAAAGAAGTCTGCCAATTGGCGGTGAAGCCTTGCTCGGAAACGTCGCGACTGGCGGGCAGGTAGTTGCCGATGAAGCTGGGATGCGGCCAGTCAGCCGACACCCGTACAACACTCGATTTGCCCACCGGGGTGATCTGCAACTTTCCAGTGCCCTGCAGACGAAGATCGAACGCGAAATTCAGGCGCTTCTGCTCGACGCCCGTTTCCAGCGGCAGCACGACGCTGACGCCCTCCCCCAACAGCGCCACGTCGGTACCTGGAACGAAGTCCAGTTGCTCGCCATTGAGATCGAGCTTCAGCGCACTTTCGATACCACGAACATCTGTAATGCCGACAGCCAGAAAAGGGGCATCGAACCGGTAGTCGTCGAAATCATTGCCCAGGCCAAAGTGCTCGGGCAGCACAAACTGGCCGCTTAGCGTGTTATCGGCGTGATAAAGGCGAGCCTCGTAAATGCCGCGCGAACGCACTTCGGTCTGGACCTTGCCGTCCAGTTCAAAGCGCTCGGGAAGGAAATACAAGCGGCCCTTTTCCTCAACCGTTTCCTGATATCGCTCACGAGACTCCGCATTGAGCTTCCAGATCCGGGTCAACTTGCGATACGGCACGATCAATAGCGGCCCGCTGATGTGCTGGCTGTAGCTGGAGCTGCGCGCGATGTCTTCGACCACTTCGTCGCGCCTGCTCTGTCGATCCTGGATGAGGCCATTGATCATCATCAACGGGATCATCAGCGCCAGTATCAACAGACCGATCATTCCCACCTTGTAAAACGACATGCCCTTGTTCATCGAATTCTCCCGGTTTTAATGGGGAGATTCTGAAAAGTCTGTGTGGAGCCATCGTGGGGGAAGTGTGGAGATTGTGTGGAGTGTTTCGGGCGATGAAACCCTTGCCCCTCCAGATCTACAACGTTAACGGGCCGGCTTGTTTTATCGCAGCGATACGCGCAGCTGCAACACCACCATCACCCCGCCTGCAACATTCCGTATCTGCATTTCCCCACCATGCAACTGCATCACTTCTTCAACGAAGTTGAGCCCAAGACCAGTGCTCTTGCGGCCACTGTCGGGCCGGGGCAGGGAATAGAAGCGCTCACTCAGGCGAGGCAGCGCGTACTCGGGAATGGGGTCGGCGCTGTTGAAAAACAGCACCTTCACGCGCTCGCTGTCCCGCTCGGCGCTGAAGCGCAACGTGCCTCCGTCTGGCGTGAAGTCCAGCGCGTTGTAGAGCAAATTGGAGAACGCTTGGCGCAACAGAAAGCGCTCCCCGGTCACAAACAGCTCAGCCGTAATCAGCCGTTCGACGATCAAACCCTTGCGCTCGATGCGCGCGGCCTGCGCCGCCAGCGTGTCCTCGATGAGCCCGGCAAGTGGCACCAGGACGCGCTCTTCCAGTCCTTGGCGCTGTTCGACCATGGCCAGATTCAGCAGCCGTTCGATCAACTGCTGGACGCGCGCGCTTTCGTTATCGATGTTGCTGACGAAGCGCTGCCGCTGATCGGCGGGCATGTCGCCCTGCAACAGCTCGGCAGCACCGCGAATCGCGGCGAGCGGGCTCTTCAATTCATGGGTCAGGGTGTGCACATAGCGCTCGACGTAGTCCTTGCCTTCCAGCTGTGTGCGCATGTGCTCGACGGCTGCAGACAACTGCGCCAGCTCACCGCCTCGATAACGGGGCAGCTCGACGCGGCGCCCTTCGCTCACGGCCTGGGCGTATTCGGTCAATCGACGCAGCGCACTGCTCACCCACCACGACAGCAACGCAGCGAACATCAATCCCAGGACGATCAGCCCCGCGCCGTAATACAGCAGACGCCGCTCTGTCCGGTCCACGTAAGGCTGCAGCGAGCTATTGGGTTTGGCCACGGTCACGACACCAATGATGCGGTCACCGTCGCGAATCGGCGCGCCAACGTGCATGACCGATGAGTTAGGGTCCTGAGGATCGCTGCGGGTTGAGCGCGCGCCATATTGGCCACGCAAGGTAAGAAAAACATCATTCCAGCGTGAATAATCCTGCCCCACGGCCTCGCCACTGGAGTCGAGCAAAACAATGCCGTGGGCGTCGGTCACATACACGCGGTTATTGACCTGATTCTTTGGCATGCCCCAGATCTTCGCGTCCGGCTGTCGCAACCCATAGGCCGTGAGCACTTGCGGAAAGCGGCTCTGGCTCAAGGTGCCCGCTCTAACGTCGGCCTGCAGCACCTCGGCAAGAAGGTTCGCGGTGTCCACCAACGTTTCTTCAGTGGATTGCCGAACGCCAGGGCGCACCTCTTTCATCACCGTGTTGAGGACGAAATACCCCGTCAGGCCAATGAACAGCGCATAGACCAGAAAAATCCGCAGGCCCAGCCGCATCAGCTGTGATCCGGGCTGTAGCTGTAGCCGAGACCGCGATGGGTCTGAATCGGCTCGGCCTCGGCCACGATCGCCCGCAACTTGGCGCGGACGCTTTTGATATGGCTGTCGATGCTGCGCTCGTAGCCGGCATCGCTGGCAACGCCGACCGCATCGAGTAACTGCTCTCGGCTAAACACCCGTCGGGGTTGCTCCAGCAGGCAGTGCAGAAGGCGAAACTCGTGTCGCGTCAGGCTCATGGGCTGGCCGCGATAGCTGATCAGCACGCGCTCGGGATCAACTGAAAAATGACCGCTGGAGGAGGTTGCGTCGACTCGAGGCGCGATTCGTTTGAGGATCGCCTTGACCCGTGCAGTGACTTCACGCGGGCTGAACGGCTTGACGACGTAGTCATCCGCGCCTATTTCCAGTCCCACCACGCGATCGATCTCACCATCACGGGCGCTCAGAAACATCACCGGCACTTCGGTAAACCGACGCAGTTGTTTGCAGGCTTCGAAGCCGCTGATATCGGGCAGGCCGATGTCGAGGATGATCAGGTCGGCGGGCGTCTCGCGTTGCAGGGCGACCGCCGCCTGTCCCAGCGTTAGCCAGGCGGTGGTGAAACCCTCGCCCTGCAGGGCATAGATGAGGGTATCGGCAATGGCGGCTTCGTCTTCGACAATGAGAATGTGGGGCATGGCATCCGAGCACGTGGCGTAAAGCCGGAACGGTGCCGGATATCAGTCCCGCGCGTCAATCAGCACTCAGGCTTGTCGGCCGTATAACGACGGGCCGGGTTAACCGCCGCGCCGAATTCGCGCAGGGCTTTCGCGCCGATCAGCAGGGGGTAGTTGAAGTGACTGCGGTCGACGAGGTTGACCTCAACGGTGCGTTTCACGTTGCCCAGGCACAGCTCAAGATCGACAACCGGGCGCTTGGTGGGATCGGCCGGCTCTTCGTCATCGTCGCCTTCGGAACGGCCTTTGATCCGGCTGATGCGCGACACCTTGTGCTCGTAGACTTTGCTGTCGGCGTCCTTGGTCGCCAGACGGAAACGCACCCAGTCATCGCCATCGCGCTTGAACAGTTCGATGTCCTTGGCCGACAGCGATGCGGTCAACGCGCCGGTGTCCATCTTGGCTTTGAATGTCTCGCCGATCTCCGAGACCTGAATGTATTCGTAACGACCGTACAACGTCGGTTCGGCAGCCATGACAGGCAACGCCAGCAAAGACATAAGCGCCAGAAGGGATTTCACGGATCTGATTCCTCGTGATGAATGGGCGGGGCGTGTGCCCGGTTTAGACCGTCACTCTGCCGATGGTTCGCGGCAGGCTTCGCGCTCAGGGCCAAGCGAGCCAAGCATAGGGAGCCTACTGACAAAGGCGTGAAACATTCGTCGGTATCGCCAGGATTTTGCGCCAACCGCCCGGCCTGCTTATCATTGCGCGCCACCCTGTCGACCGCGAGTGCCTTATGCGTCACCTGCTCACCGGAATTGCCGTCACGCTGCTGCTTCTGCTCAATACGCTGGTGCTGATCGGCCCACTGATGGTCTTTGCGCTGCTCAAGTTGGTGTTCCAGAGCGAGATGCGCGACAACTGCTCGGCGGCAGTGATGTGGATCGCCGAGACCTGGTGTGAAATCAACAAGCTGATTTTCAAAATTTGCCTGCCGACCCGATGGGAAATCCGCGGCGACGAAGGCCTGCGTGGCGATACGTCCTATCTGGTCATCGGTAACCATCAGTCGTGGGTAGACATCCCGGCGCTGGTGCAGGCGTTGAACCGACGTACGCCCTTCTTCAAGTTCTTCCTGAAGAAAGAGCTGATCTGGGTGCCGTTCCTGGGGCTGGCGTGGTGGGCACTCGATTACCCGTTCATGAAGCGCTACACCAAGGCGTTTCTGGCCAGACATCCCGAGCTCAAAGGCAAGGATCTGGAGATCACCCGCGAGGCATGCGAGCTATTCAAACGTCAGCCTGTGACCGTGGTGAATTATCTGGAAGGCACACGCTTCACCCCGGCCAAAAAAGCCGAGCAAGCTTCACCCTACCGTTACTTGCTCAAGCCCAAGGCAGGCGGCGTCGCCTTCGTGCTGGCGGCGATGGGTGAGCAACTGGACGCGGTGCTCGATGTGACGGTCGTGTATCCGAGCGAGCGCATCCCGGGATTTTGGGACTTGCTATCAGGACGAGTGCCGCGGGTGATCGTCGACATCAGGACCCGCGAACTCGACCCCGCGCTGTGGCAGGGCGATTACGAAAATGACCCGGTGTTCCGCGTGTATGTGCAGGACTGGGTCAACCGGCTGTGGGAAGAGAAGGATGCACGGATCGCCGGGTTGCGGGATAACCCGGCAGACGCATGCCCCTTGTAGGAGCGGGGGGGGGGGGGGGGGGGGGGGGGGGGGGGGGTGGGGGGGGGGGGGGGGGGCGGGGGGGGGGGGGGGGGGGGCGGGGGGGGGGGGGGGGGGGGGGGGGGGGGGGGGGGGGGGGGGGGGGGGGGGGGGGGGGGGGGGGGGGGGG